>CAZYEM010000016.1:0-26933 GCA_964646395.1 uncultured Bacteroides sp. | reverse complement strand
TATTTTAATCTATTATCTTCGTCATTGGCAAATATGACTATATACTATAAAAACAATGAAAATGACAGCCTGAAATATACTTTTGTGATAAACGATAATTGCTCAAAATACACTTATTTCGATCATTATGGATATGCAAATGCAGATATTAATTTAAGAAATCAACTTGGTATTGGAGGAATACCAGACACATCCATTGGAAAACAAAAGCTTTATTTACAAGCTATGGGAGGTGTAAAAGTTAAACTAAAATTTCCCAATTTAAGAGATTTAATTAAAAACCAGAAAATCATTGTCAATGAAGCTGTTTTGATTTTAAAAAATGCAGATTTAAATGATTATAACACACCACCTTCATTATTAGCAATGCTAAAGAAATTATCTTCTGGAAAAACAGAATTATTGCCCGATTTTATTGAAGAAGGTTCTTCCTTTATTGATGCAACATATAATTCAACATCAAGAGAATATAGAATCAGAATCACAAGATATTTCCAAAAAATGCTTAACACAACCGATGAAGATTTTGGCTTGTTAATGTTTGTTGACAGCAGAAGAACATCCGCAAACAGATTTGTGTTTTATGGAACTGATAATAGTTTAGCCAATAGAATGAAATTAGAATTAAGATATACAATTATCAAATAAAAAATCTTTTAATATTTACCAAAATAAAAAAAAACATGTGTGGAATAGTTGGTTACATTGGACCTAGAGAAGCTTACCCAATTTTGATAAAAGGCTTGCACAGATTAGAATACAGAGGTTACGACAGTGCTGGAATTGCTATATTAAACGATGAACTTCAGGTTTACAAAACCAAAGGAAAAGTTAGTGATTTAGAAAATTTCGTGAAAGGTAAAAATCTTCATGGTACTATCGGAATTGCTCATACCCGTTGGGCTACTCATGGTGAACCTAATGATGTAAATGCTCATCCTCATTATTCACAATCAGAAAATCTGGCTTTAATTCATAATGGAATTATTGAAAATTATGCCGTTTTAAAAGAAGAATTAATAAAAAACGGATATACTTTTTCCAGCAACACAGATACAGAAGTCTTAATTCAGCTAATTGAATATATTAAAGTAACTAATCAGGTGAGTCTTTTTGATGCTGTTCAATTAGCCTTAAACCAAGTTGTTGGTGCTTACGCAATCGTAATTATTTCAAAAGATGATCATAATACATTAATTGCAGCACGTAAAGGAAGTCCTTTAGTAGTTGGAATTGGTAAAGATGATTTTTTTCTGGCTTCTGATGCCACTCCAATTATTGAATATACCAAAAATGTAGTTTATCTTGATGATGAAGAAATTGCTATTTTAAGAAGAGGAGAAGAAATTCAGATAAGAACCATAAAAAATATTGAAAAAACGCCCATGATTCATAAATTGGAAATGAATTTGAGCGAACTGGAGAAAGAAGGCTACGAGCATTTTATGTTAAAAGAAATCTACGAGCAACCAAAAACCATTTTTGATAGTTGCCGTGGACGTATCCAAAAAGAAATAAGCCATATTTCGTTAGCAGGCATTATCGATCATAAAGATAAATTTCTTAAAGCACGAAGAATTATCATTTTAGCTTGTGGAACATCATGGCATTCAGGTTTGGTTGGCGAATACCTTTTCGAGGAATTAGCTAAAATTCCGGTAGAAGTGGAATATTCATCTGAATTCAGATACCGTAAACCTCTGATTTTTCCAGATGACATTATAATTGCTATTTCGCAATCCGGTGAAACTGCTGATACATTAGCTGCAATAGAGTTAGCTAAATCTCAGGGTGCTTTCATTTATGGAATTTGCAATGTTGTTGGTTCATCTATCGCTCGTGCAGCTCACACAGGTTCTTTTACTCATGCCGGTCCAGAAATCGGAGTCGCTTCTACTAAAGCTTTTACAGCTCAAGTTGCCGTACTAACACTTATGGCTTTAGCAATTGCACAGGAAAAAGGAACAGTTGATAACCAATTATTCAAAGAAATAGTTGATGAATTGGAATCTATTCCTGAGAAAGTTTCTGAAATTTTAAAACAAAATGAAAATATCAAAGAAATTGCTAAAATATTTACGTATGCCCGTAATTTCTTATATTTAGGAAGAGGTTATAATTTTCCTGTAGCATTGGAAGGTGCATTAAAGTTAAAAGAAATTTCATACATACATGCTGAAGGTTACCCTGCTGCCGAAATGAAACATGGTCCTATTGCATTGATTGATGCAGAAATGCCAGTTGTTGTTATTGCTACCAATCAGGGAACTTATGAAAAAGTTATCAGTAATATTCAGGAAGTAAAAGCAAGAAAAGGAAGAATCATATCTATAATTACACAAGGTGATGTTACCGTAAAAGGACTCTCCGATTTTTACATTGAGATTCCAGAAGTTAAAGAAATGCTGGTTCCCATTTTAGCGACTGTTCCCTTACAGCTATTAGCCTATCATATTGCCATTAATAGAGGCTGTAATGTAGATCAACCAAGAAATCTGGCAAAATCGGTTACTGTGGAGTAGTTTGAAGGGTAGGAAAGTTGATAAAGTTGATAGAGATGGGGAATTCAAACTAGTTGGTTCTTTTTATCTATCAACTTTTTATTTATAATGATTTGAGATTTATTTAAAGTCATTTCCTCGTCAAAAATAAGTGTTTTATCTAATAAGTCTTTTTAAACTTTGCAGATAGTAATTTTAATACTAATTTTACACGATGGTATTTATATAAAATACAAATCTAATCGTTTTTTAAAACATTAATTGGTAAGAAAATGAAAAATAAAATGCTGATTTTCATAAAATTATTCAGAGAAAGCTATTTATTTGCTTTCCAAGCAATTATTGTTAACAAGCTACGAACCATATTAACATTATTGGGAATAACAATTGGTATTTTTTCAATTATATCTGTCTTTACCGTATTTGATTCCATGGAAAGCAAGATAAAAACAAGTATCGATTCGTTAGGTGATAATGTTTTATTTATTCAAAAATGGCCATGGGCATTTGGAAGTGATTATCCTTGGTGGAAATACATGAACCGGCCACTCCCCAAAATTAGCGAACTTAATGAAATTGAAAAACAAAGTGATGCTATGCAAGCAGCAACATTTTATGCAGGAACTTTTAAAACCATTAAATATAAAAGCAATAGCATATCAAACGCATTGATTTTAGCTGTATCAAAAGATTATGAAAATGTGATGTCGTTAAATATTGAATTCGGAAGATATTTTACTATAAGTGAATCGATTGGAGGAAAAGCAGTAGCGATTATCGGACGAGACATTGCTGACAATCTCTTTATTAATTCAGAACCTATTGGAAAACAAATTACTGTATTTGGAAGAAAAATTACTGTTATCGGTATTTTTAAAAAAGAAGGTGATGATACTTTTGGAAAGAGTAGTGATAATCAGGTGATGATACCAATTATGTTTGCCAGAAATTTTATTGATTTGAATTCCGAGAGAAACGAACCTTCAATTATTATAAGAGCGAAACCAAATATCAGCAATCAGGAACTTAAAGATGAATTAACGGGTATTATGCGTTCTGTAAGAAAACTAAAACCTTCAGCGGAAGATAATTTTGCAATAAATGAAATGAGTTTAATTACCAAAGGTTTTGAAAGTATATTTAGCACTATCAGTATTATAGGATGGATAATAGGAGCCTTTTCATTAATTGTTGGAGGCTTTGGAATTGCTAATATTATGTTTGTATCTGTAAAGGAAAGAACTAACCAAATCGGGATTCAAAAGTCTTTGGGTGCTAAAAATTATTTTATACTGCTTCAATTTTTATTTGAAGCAATTTTTTTATCATTAATAGGCGGTGCTTTGGGTTTAATAATCATATTTATTGGTACATTAATAGTTACTTACGGACTGGATTTTTCGTTATCTCTTACTTTAGGCAATATTTTTTTAGGATTAAGCGTTTCATTTTTTATTGGATTAATTTCAGGTTTTATTCCAGCTTTTGGTGCTTCAAGATTAAATCCTGTTGATGCAATTCGTTCAAATAACTAATTAAAATATAACTTTTTATGACAACATTTATATTTAAAACAAAATTCAAAACATTCTTATTCTTTTTATTTTCAGCTTCTATATTAACCTCATGTAACGTTAAACCTGGTGAAATGCCATCATCATCTGGTAAAACCTGTGAAATACTTGTTGTTATTGAAAAATCATTAATGGAAAGTAATGTTGGAGATACAATCAGATCTTTTTTCATGCAGGAACAAGTTGGCCTCAATCAATCAGAACCTCTATTTACCTTACCTTATATACCTTATTCGTCTTTTGAAAATACAACTATGTTTCAAACACATAGAAATATTATAATAATCAATATCAATGATTCCTGCAAAACAAAAATGGAAATTTTAAAGAATTTCAAATCCAAACCTCAATTGGTTTTCAATATTAATGCACCGAATAAAACAGAATTTTTTAAAATATTCGCCGAAAAAAAAGAAATAATTTTAGGAGCTTTTAATGATTTGGAAAGAATCCGTATAAATGCTGCCTTTAAAGCGAATGAAAATCTTGAAGTAAATACGAATGTCAGTAAAATATTTGGTTTCAAGATGATATTTCCTTCAGAATTTACAATTTCCAAAAAAACAAAGGATTTTGCATGGATACGTTTAGAAGCAAAAGATTATAGTCAGGGAATTCTTATTTACACATTTCCATATTTAAATAAAAGTGATTTAGATCAAAAACATATTATATCAATTCGTGATTCACTCACAAAACAATGGATACCAGGACCTACCGATGGGTCGTATATGACTACTGAAAAAAGATTCCCCATACTATCCAAAGAAATCAATTTTAATGGAATATATGCTTTAGAAACGAGAGGGTTGTGGAAATTGGAAAATGATTTTATGGGTGGGCCATTTATCAATTATGCATTTGTTGATCAGAAAAAAAATCGTATAATTATGATTGATGGCTATTTATATTCTCCCAAAAAATCAAAAAGAGATTTATTAAAACAAATTGAAGCAATAATTTATACTTATAAAAGCTTATAAATTAAAGTGTTTAAATTTATTTTTATTTAAAAAAGGATTTTCCCTTATATCAATATTTTTTGAAGATATAAGTAAAAAATTGTAATTTCGTTTCCGAAAAAAATACTTAAATGATAGAAAAAATATTGAAAATTCGGAATCACTATGCAACAATATACAAATTCTCTCTGTTTGCAGTAAGTATAATCCTGCTTGTAGCATTGTTTCCAAGAGAAAGTACATTTAAATATGATTTTCGTAAAGGGAAATATTGGATGCACAACGATTTAGTCGCTCCTTTTGATTTTGCAATTTTAAAATCAGAAGAAGAGTTATTTGAAGAAAAAAATAACATATCCAATGAATTAAAACTTTACTTTAAAATTGATAAAGAATTTAATGCAGAAAAGAGAAAAGAATTTTCTGAAACTTTAGATAAATATACAAATGCAAACTTAGCCAATCAAAAAGAAATAATTACTAAAAAAGAAGCTAATTTTGCTTTACAAATTTTTGACACATTAATACAAAAAGGTATTATTGAGTCTGTTCCACAAATAGAAAATAATCAGTCTGATATTAATATTGTTATAATCAATAACAACGAAGCCGAAGAAAAGGACATCAATGATATATATACAGTTACCACAGCTGATAAATATATAAGGGATAAATTTGAAAATCAGAATTTTTTGCATAAGAATTTTTTGACAAAACTGATAGAAAATGCTATATTCCAAAGTGTTAAATTTGACGAAATCCTAACTCAAAAAGAAAAGCAGGATTTACTTTCAAATATTTCAACATCGAAAGGAATGGTTGAAAACGGACAGAGAATTATTTCTAAAGGTGAACTGATTACAAATGAAAAATTTCAGATTTTACAATCACTTAAAAATGAATATGAATCGCAACTAGTAACAGAATCAAAATATTATAAAATAATTTTGGGGCAAATAATTCTTATTTCAATATCAATAATTGTTTTAATTCTGTTTTTAAATGCTTTCAGAAAAGACATATTAGCAGACAATAAAAAAATTGTTTTTTTATTATTGGTAATTTTTGTGATGGTATTTGTAACGAGCCTGATAATAAAAACAGATGCCAACTATATCTATCTTATCCCTTTATGCATAGTTCCAGTAATTATTCGGGTGTTTTTTGATACCCGTCTTGCCTTATTTGTACATTTAGTAACCATTATAATGATAGGTTTTCTGGCTCCCAATAGTTTTGAGTTTGTTTTTATTCAAATGATTGCAGGTATAATTACTATTATTAGTGTTGTAAATCTGGAAAAGAGAGCTCAGTTTTTTCAAACCTCATATCTCATATTTATAACTTACTCATTGATATATATTGGGTTATCATTAATACAAGAGGGTAAGTTAGAACAAGATTCTATTAAAGTTTTTGCAATGTTTGCTGCCAGTTCAATGCTTACTTTGTTTTCATATCCACTGATTTTTATTTTTGAAAAATTATTTGGTTATGTTACTGATGTTTCTCTTATGGAATTATCGAATACAAATTCAAAACTACTAAGAGAAATGGCCACAAAAACACCAGGTACTTTTCAACATTCAATGCAAGTAGCAAATCTGGTAGAAGAAGTAATTTTTGAAATTGGTGGAAACGCATTATTAGCAAGAGCTGGAGCAATGTATCATGATATTGGCAAAATCGAAAACCCAATGTATTTTGTTGAAAATCAAACCACAGGAATAAATCCACATGATGAATTATCGTATGATGAAAGTGCTGAAATAATCTTAAGCCACGTAACCAAAGGTATTAAAATTGCAAGAAAATACAGAATACCAGAACAATTAATTGATTTTATCAGAACTCATCATGGAACCAGAAAAACCGAATACTTTTTTCAAAAATACAAATCAGATTTTCCAGACGAATTAATCAATGAAGAATCATACACTTATCGTGGCCCTGTCCCTTTTTCTAAAGAAACGGCTGTTTTGATGATGGTTGATTCTGTTGAAGCAGCTGCAAGAAGTATTAAAATGCCCGATGATCAAAAGATAAGCTTAATTGTGGATAACATTATTGATGGTCAAATCAAATCAAATCAGTTTATTAACTCTAATATTACTTTTAGGGATATTGAGAAAATTAAAAAGATTTTAAAGAAAAATCTGGTAAACATTTACCATGCCCGAATTGAATATCCATCGCTTTAACAAATCACAACTTAACTATATTACATTTGTTTTCAATTATATACATTTTCAATATATATAACGTTTCTTATTGGCTTATCGTTAACAAAACTATTTTCACCTGTCAAAATTATGTATTTATAGATTTCTTTTTTATACAGTAAATTAACAACATATATTTGCTTAAATTTTAAATCTTAAGTCTATGAAAACAAAAATTTCAATTATTCTATTTTTCGTTGCATTATTCAGTTTTGGAAATCTTTATGCAAAAAATGATAGTTTGGAATTTAAACAAACTATAATTAATAAAATAAAATATCCTGAGTTTGCAATGAAAGATAAACTTGAAGCAGATGTATGGGTTAAATTAACCGTGAATGATATCGGTAAGATAAATATTGATCAGATAAATTGTGTTGATGTTCTGTTTTTGGATTATGTAAAAGAAGAAATACAAAAAATAAAAATAGATTTGAATAATGAGTTTGTAAACAAACCATTTTATTATAGATTTACATTCAAATATCAACAGGAATTATAATCACATTTAAGATAATGAGTTCTTTTAGAATTCTCATTTTTAGTTAAGTTTAGTTTTATAGCTTCGGTCTTTACCGAAGCTTTTTTCAATTTATACTATTTTATCGTAAGAAAAACACTATTCATCTATTTAATATAATCTTTTAAATAATAATTTAGCATATTGATTTAATGATACTTATATTTGCAATACAAATATTTGAAATGCATAAAAAAACTATAAAAACTGATGAAAAAAAAGTATATTATAACCATACATATTTTACTCTGGATATACCTGATTTATCCTGAATTTATGCCTGTGTTTTTTTATAAAGATAAATTAAGTCCCTATTATCTTCAAATGGTACCTTTAAATATATTGTTCCATGCAAGCATTTTCTATACTTTTTATTTGTTTTTAATACCCGCATTTTTAAAACTGAAAAAAAAACATTTTTTTAGTTTTGTATTTGGTGCAATAACTTTAGTTGCATTTACTTTTATTAAATTTATTATTTTCTATATCTACGATAAATATTTATTACATATACCAGATAAAGAGTTAACAATACAAACATTAGATGTAATATCAGAATTAAGAACTTCATTGGTTTTGAGTTTATATGGTTCTTTTACACAATTTACAATCAGTTGGTTTCAAAATCAAAAGCAAAAAACAGAACTAATTACTCAAAAGCAAGCTGGAGAAATTGCTTTATTGCGATCTCAAATTAATCCACATTTCCTATTCAATACATTAAATAATATTTATTCACTGGTTTATCAAAAATCAGATGATGCTCCCACAGCAGTTATGCGGTTATCTGAAATTATGAGATATATGTTATACGATTCCAATACAAATGAGGTAGTTTTAAAGAATGAAGTAAATTATCTGAATAGCTTTATTGAACTTCAGCAACTTAGAATGAAAAACAAAGAATTTGTCCAATTTGTGATAAATGGAAATATTGAGAACAAAACTATATCGCCTATGCTATTAATTCCTTTTGTTGAAAATGCTTTTAAACATGGGATCAAAAATACAAAATCAATAGGTATAAGTATATTTCTTAATGTATTACAAAATGAAATCAATTTTGAAGTTCTTAATTTTCATAATAAATCAAATAAAATAAATAAAGATCACGGAAAAGGCATTGGCCTGTCAAATGTAAAAAGAAGATTGGAATTAATTTATCCAAACAGACATAATCTGGAAATTACACAAACAGACAATCAATTCAGAATTTTTCTTCAAATAAAAAATAATTAAACAATTAAAAACACATATAAATGAAAATAAATTGTATAGCTATAGATGATGAGCCTCTGGCTTTAGATATAATAAAAGATTATGCCCTGAAAATTCCATTTTTAGATTTAAAATGCACATTCTATAACGCGTTGGAATCTTTAAATTATTTAAAAAACAATAGCGTTGATTTACTTTTTCTCGACATTCAGATGGAAGAATTAACCGGAATTCAATTGCTAAATATCTTAAAGCAAAAACCTCTTGTTATTTTCACTACTGCTTATGATAATTACGCAATAAAAGGTTTTGAACTTGATGCTGTTGATTATCTGCTTAAACCAATTTCTTTTGAAAGGTTTCTTAAAGCTGTAGATAAAGCTTATGAAAAATTACAATTTGATAAAGTGCTTAAAAGTGGGAATAATTCATCACAGAATCAGATTCCTCTTGACGAATACTTTTTTGTGAAAACAGAATTCAGAATGGAAAAAATTAAGTTTTGTGATATTTTATATATTGAAGGAATGGGTGATTATTTGAGAATTGTTACACCTACTAAAAAAATAATGACCTTACAAAACTTTAAAACAATGGAAGATATGTTACCATCCCGTTTATTTTGCAGGGTTCATAAATCTTTTATTGTCGCTTTGGAAAAAATTGAAAGTGTCGAAAGATGTCGCATAAAAATTGGAGACAGAACCCTTCCGGTTAGTGATACTTACAAAAAATTCTTTTATGATATATTAGAGAAAAAGAAATTAGTATAAATGATTAAAGCCTTTGAATTTTGATTATTCAAAGGCTTTAATCTTGTTATTTTTCAGTTTTTACTCTGTTATTTTTGGAAAATTTATTTGATCCTTAATCACAAAAGCATCAGGAAAATCGTACTTTATCATTTGCAAAAAACCTCTGGCTTCCATTCGATTTCTGAAATCACCCACTTTAACTTTAAAATTAGGTTCTTCATATATTACATAAGCCTCAGTATCTGGATATTTGGCATTAAAAGCTGTTTTGTGCTGATAAGCATTTGTTTTTGAATTATTACCTGATTGAAAATAAATATTAATTCTAAAACCAGGTATGGTATTAGATAATTCATTTACTTTCAAATGCTTTTCAACTAAAAAATCAATCTTTTCATCTTGAATAATCTCAAGATTTCCATTCGACTTTATTTGAGCATTTGTATTAATTACCAAAGCCACCAATGCTACAAATAATAAAATCCACTTCCTCATTTAGTTATCTTGCAGAATTATTTATTTCTATCGGCTGAATGCTCAATACAGGAATTGGACTGTTGTTTACCATTTGCTGAGCATAAGGTCCCAACCAAAAGTTAGCTGCTGTTTTTTCCTGTTCAGTCATAATAACTATTAAATCGGCATTAACTTGTTGTGAATATTCAATAGTAGTTGTAGTTGTATTGTCCGCTTCTAAAAAACTGGAAACATATTTGGTTTGATTTTCGTCAAGGTAATGCTCAACCTGACCAACATAAGTATCCACTTTTCGTCTTATAGCCTTAAGTGTTGTTGTATAAAGACCAAGAATATGGATTTCTGCTCCAAAATATTTTGCCATTTTACAGGCAAAAGGAACTTTCTGACGAGTATCAGTAGAACTATCAATAGGAAGAATGATTTTTTCAAGCTTTTTATTAAAGTTAAATCCATATCTAATAGTAATTACAGGGCAAGGAGCATAGGTTACAATTCGGAAAGCATTGCTACCCATCCACATCTTTTCAAACCCTGAAGCACCATGAGTACCTGCAATAATTAAGTCGGCATCATTATACTTGGCTTGGTTGGCAATTTCACTATAAACCCTACCTTTGCGGAGCTTATAACTTAGTGTGCCACTTACTAATTTCGATTGATAATCATTTTGGATTTTTTCAATATGCAACTTTGCATCATTTCTAATTTCATTATTTGCAGAAAATTGATCAGTATCTGAGTCCGATTGGCTATCAACCCATACCATCATAATATTGGCATTGGTCTTATTAGCTATATCAATAGCAAGCTCAAGTGCATACAAAGATCCTTTAGAAAAATCAATAGCGACAATTATTTCTTTCATAATTTCCGATTTTTAAAGATTATTATTTAATTTAGCTAAATTATAATATTTTTTTACAATTTATACGTTTTAATAAAAAAAAATGTTACATTTTTACAAAATTCTACTTTTAACAATATGAATGAAAATTTAGACGCTACAGGACAACAACTTAACAATATTGAAAAAGAATATGAAAAAGCATTACGTCCTTCATTTTTCGATAGCTTTGCAGGACAATTTCAGGTAATTGAAAATTTAAAAATATTTGTAGAAGCAGCCAAGCAAAGAGGTGAGGCATTAGATCATGTTTTATTACATGGCCCTCCTGGGCTAGGGAAAACAACACTTTCTTATATCATAGCTAACGAACTGAATGTCAATATCAAAATTACTTCAGGCCCTGTTTTGGACAAACCAGGTGAACTTGCTGGCTTACTTACCAATCTGGAGGAAAATGATGTGCTTTTTATTGATGAAATTCATCGGTTATCTCCTATTGTTGAAGAATATCTTTATTCTGCAATGGAAGATTACAAAATAGATATTATGATAGAAAGCGGTCCTAATGCAAGAAGTGTTCAGATTGCTTTAAATCCATTTACACTTATTGGTGCTACAACACGTTCCGGCTTACTAACAGCTCCCTTGCGATCAAGATTTGGAATTAATTCCCGTCTGCAATATTATGATGCATTGGTTTTGGCTCAAATTATAACACGTTCAGCAGGAATTCTGAAAATTGGAATTACTAAAGAAGCTGCTAACGAAATAGCTCATCGCAGCAGAGGAACACCTCGTATTGCCAATTTACTTTTGCGGCGTGTAAGGGATTTTGCTCAGATTAAAGGAGATGGAAACATTGATGTTAAAATTGTTCAATATGCTTTAAATGCTCTTAATGTTGATAAAAATGGACTTGATGAAATGGATAACAAAATTTTATCAACTATTATTGATAAATTTAAAGGAGGACCTGTTGGGCTAACAACCATTGCTACTGCAGTTGGTGAAGACTCAGGTACAATTGAAGAGGTTTACGAACCTTTCTTAATTATGGAAGGCTATATGATGCGAACTCCAAGAGGAAGAGAAGTTACAGAAATGGCATATAAACACTTGGGTAGAATTAAACTGGGAAAACAAAAAGATTTATTTGAATAAGTTATTAATATTATGAATTCCGCAGAGTTATCAGCTTTAATTAAACAAAAAGCCTTAGAAATTGGATTTTCTGATTGTGGTATTTCTCATGCAGAAACATTGGATTTTGAATCTATTAGGCTTAAAGAATGGTTAGATAATGGGTTTCATGGAGAAATGCATTATATGGAAAATAATATTGAAAAGCGTATAGATCCTAAATTATTATTTGAAAATGCCAAATCTGTAATTAGTGTTTTATTTAATTACTATAAACTGGATTTAGATGAAAGTATTGATAAATACAAAATAGCTAAATACGCTCAGGGTAATGATTATCATTATATTATTAAATCAAAATTAAATGATCTTATTGATTTTATCCAAACATACTATCCAATTGCAAATGCTCGTTCTTTTTGTGATTCTGCTCCGGTAATGGATAAAGTCTGGGCACAAAAAAGCGGATTGGGATGGATTGGGAAAAACACTTGTCTTATTGCACCTAAAGCAGGTTCTTTCTTTTTAATTGGTGAGATAATAACCGATATTGAACTTAATTATGACACAGCAATAAGTAATCATTGCGGAAACTGTACAAATTGTATAGATGCTTGTCCTACAAATGCTTTAATTGCTCCTTATCTGTTAGATTCCAGAAAATGCATTTCATATCTTACTATTGAATATAAAAACGAATTTGATGAAAAACTTGATTTAAAAGGTCATATTTTCGGATGTGATATTTGTCAGAATGTATGCCCATGGAATATTAAATATACACAAATTCATGAAAATACAGAGCTTATTTCTAGTTCTGAAAATATAGATTGGAATAATATGACTAAAGCAGATTTTAAAAAAAAATTTAAAGGATCAGCATTAGAAAGGACAGGATACGAAAGACTAAAAAGGAATATTGAAAAGAATCTATATTCAGAAAACAATAAAGTTATCAATTTATTTAAAAATAGTCAGGGCAATTAATTCTTATTTACTATTGAATTATAGATGATTTTAGTTAATTTTGCAAAAAATAAATGAAAATGACCAAATTAAGCGTAAATATAAATAAAATAGCCACATTGCGAAACGCAAGAGGAGGAAACGTTCCTGATGTAATTAAGGTTGCTTTGGATTGCGAAAAATTTGGTGCACAAGGTATTACTGTTCACCCTCGTCCTGACGAAAGACATATCCGCTATAGAGATGTTTTTGAATTAAAACCTAAACTTTCTACAGAATTTAACATAGAAGGCTATCCCAGTGAAGATTTTATTAAAATGGTAACTACTATTAAACCAGCTCAGGTAACATTAGTTCCGGACCCACCTGATGCTCTCACGTCTAATGCTGGTTGGGATACTATTAGAAATGAGATTTTCCTTAAGGATGTCATTGATCAATTTAAAAGCTTTGGAATCAGAACTTCAGTTTTTATAGAAACTGATATTAAAATGATAGAAAATGCTGTAAAAACAGGTACAGATCGTATTGAGCTTTATACAGAAAGTTATGCAAAAGAATATCCTTTTGATAAGGAGAAAGCTATAGCAAAATTTATTATTGCAGCTCAAAAAGCCAACGAAGCTGGATTAGGTATTAATGCTGGTCATGACCTTGATTTAAATAATCTGGCCTATTTTGCAAGTAATATTCAAGGTCTTCTGGAAGTTTCAATTGGTCATGCATTAATTAGTGATGCATTGTATTTGGGTCTCGAAAATACAATTCAACTATATCTTCGTGAATTAGCAAAAGGAAAAAGTAAATAATTCAATTTATCAGAAAGATATCATTATTTAAATATATAATTAACGAATGAATCAAGGAAAATTATTTATTTTTTCAGCACCATCCGGAGCAGGTAAAACTACAATTGTCAAAAGGTTATTGGATAAAAATCCAAAGCTGGAATTTTCTATTTCTGCCACAAGCCGTGATATGCGTGATGGTGAAATTGTTGGTAAAGATTATTATTTCATTTCCTCAACCGAATTTCGTGAAAAGATAAAAAATAATGATTTCATTGAATGGGAAGAAGTGTATGAAAATCAATACTATGGAACTTTAAAATCAGAATTGGAAAGAATCTGGGCAAAAAATCATCATGTAGTTTTTGATGTTGATGTAGTTGGAGGCCTTAATATTAAAAATGCTTTTCCTGATAAATCATTAGCCATTTTTGTAATGCCACCATCGATAGAAACGCTTAAAGAAAGATTAGAGAATAGATGTACTGAGGATGAAGAAAGTTTAAAAAAAAGATTGAAAAAAGCTGATTATGAATTAAGCTTTGCTGATAAATTTGATGCAATCTTAATTAACGATGAACTTGAACATGCTGTTTCAGAAGCAAATAAAATGGTTAATAATTTTATTATTAAGTAAATGAAAAAAAAGACCGGTTTATATTTTGGATCTTTTAATCCAATTCATAATGGTCATTTGATAATTGCCAATCAGATGATGGTAAATTCCGATTTGGAAGAAATCTGGTTTGTAATTTCACCACATAATCCGTTAAAGGAAAAGGCAAGTTTGCTGGAAGATCATCATCGGTTGGCATTGGTAAAAATTGCAATTGATGACAATCCGAAATTTAAAGCTTGTGATATTGAATTTAGTATGCCTATTCCTTCATACACAATTCATACGTTGGTTACTTTAGAAGAAAAATATCCAAACCGTTCATTCGGGTTGATAATAGGATCTGATAATTTGTATAGTTTTGAAAAGTGGTTCAATTATGAGCAAATTTTAAATAATTATGTACTATATGTTTATCCTCGTCCAAATTATATTGGATGTCTATTAAAAAATCATCCATCAGTGAAATGGATAGATGCACCTTTAATAGAAATATCTTCAAGTTATATAAGAGAATGTGTAAAGAATAATAAATCAATACGATATTTAATGCCCGACAAAGTTATTGAATACCTCCTCGAAATGCACTTTTACGAAAAATAATTCTATGCTTAAAATCGGAAATACAATTTTACCTGATTTACCACTTTTATTAGCCCCGATGGAAGATATTACCGATCCGCCATTCAGACTAATATGCAAACGAATGGGTGCTGATGTTATGATTACTGAATTTATTTCTTCTGAAGGATTAATTCGCGATGCTTCTAAAAGTTTGGTAAAGCTGGATTTTAACGAACTTGAAAGACCTGTGGGAATTCAGATATTCGGACATGATATGAACGCAATGGCAAAAGCTGCTGAAATAGCAGAGACAGCAAATCCAAATTTTATTGATATAAACTGGGGTTGTCCTGTGAAAAAAGTAGCTGTAAAAGGAGCTGGTTCAGGAATTCTGAACGATATTCCTAAAATGGTAAGAATTACAGAAGCTATTGTAAAAGCCACTAAATTACCTGTTACGGTAAAAACCCGTTTAGGTTGGGATGAAAATGACAAACCCATAGTTGATATCGCAGAAAGATTACAAGACATTGGCATACAAGCAATAAGTATTCATGGAAGAACAAAAGCCCAATTATACAAAGGAGAAGCTGATTGGACATTAATTGGAGAAGTGAAAAACAATCCCAGAATGAAAATTCCGGTTTTTGGAAACGGTGATATAAACAGTCCGCAAAAAGCCAAAGAGATGTTGAAATATGGTGCTGATGGACTTATGATTGGTCGTGCAACAATAGGAAATCCCTGGATTTTCAGAGAAGTAAGACATTATCTTCAAACAGGAAATTTACTACCTTCGGCTGATATAAAAGAAAAAGTAGCAGTTTGCCGCGAACATTTATTAGGTTCCGTAAAATGGAAAGGTGAACGTGTTAGTATTGCCGAAATGCGTAAACATTATTCCGGTTATTTCAAAGGAATTGTTGATTTTAAACCTTTTCGAATTAAATTAGTTACGAGTAATGATCTTAATGCAATTCTTGACACTTTACTTATTATAGAAACACTTAATATTGAAAGTATTTAATTTAATTTAATATATTAATTATTTTCTGTTGAAGTATTTTTTAAAATCATATAATTTTAACCATTTTCAACTATTTCTTATAACCCTTCATTAACAAAAAATATCTGTATTCTAGGCTTTTCAATTTTTAAAAAAATTGTAATTTTGCTGATAAATCAAATTCAATTTAAATTCAATACAAAATTTTCAAAATACTATGTTCAAAATAAATAAACACCCCATTCTTCCAATACCTGAGCGCGATAAAGTTAATTTTATTTTCGAAGGTGAAACCATAGAAGGTGAACAGGGATTTACCATTGCTGCTGCTTTACATCAGGCTGGACATCCTGTTCATAGCCACAGTTTGCATAACCGTGAACGCAGTCTGGAATGTGGAATCGGAAAATGTGGAGCATGTGAGATGCTGGTTGATGGTCAAATAAAACGTATTTGTATCACAAAAGTTGATGGGATTAAAGAAGTTAGAGAAATCCCAAAAGATTATAATCCGGAAATTGTTGAATACAAAAAAGATAAGGCTGTAAAAGTTTATAAAACCCAGGTAGTTATTATTGGAGCTGGTCCTGCTGGATTAGCAGCCCGTGAAGAACTTAACAAGCATAATATCAGCAATATTGTTGTTGATAACAATGATAAAATTGGTGGGCAATTTTTAATGCAAACCCATCAGTTTTTCTTTTTTGAAAAGGAGAAGAAATTCGGAGGAATGCGTGGATTTGATATTGCTACAACATTAGCAGGTGATAACCATGATGGTATTTTCTTAAATTCAACTGTTTGGGATATTTTGGAAGGTAAACGCATTGCTGTAAAAAATATTGAAAAGGAAGAAATTTATTATATTGATACTGAGCAATTAATTATTGCTACAGGCGCTGTACCATTTATGCCCACATTTGAAAACGATGACTTACCTGGAGTTTTCACTGCAGCTGTTGTTCAAAAAATGATGAATAATGAGCTTACACTTCTTGGAAAAAGAATTTTAACTGTTGGAGCTGGTAATATAGGATATTTAACATCTTATCAATTGATGCAGGCTGGAGCAACTGTAAAGGCAATTATTGAGGCTCAACCCAATGAAGGAGGATTTCCTGTTCAGGCTAATCGTGTTCGTCGTTTGGGTATTCCTGTTATGACTTCACATATTCTGCTGAAAGCTATTCCAAATGAAAAACATGATGGAATTATTGGTGCAGTAGTTGCTGAATGCGAAAATTTTAAACCAATTCCTGGTACTGAAAAAATTATCGATGGTATTGATGCAATAAATATTTGTACTGGTTTAATTCCTGATGACCAGTTATTAATAAAAGGAAATGAGATTTTTGGAAGAAGTTGTTATGGAGTAGGTGATGCTATTCGTATTGGTGAAGGCACAAGTGCTGTTTTAAGAGGCAAACAAGTTGCTTTCGAAATTCTTCAGGAAATGGGTGCACGTTACAATTATGATGAGTATTTAGACATTTCAAAAGAATATATAGATTCACAACAACATCCTACAAGAGTTATTCAAGAACCATATTTGCCATCAAGCGAAAGAATGAATGCAAAAGGATTTGTTCAGATTGACTGTTTATACGGTTTTGCTTGTAATCCATGTGCATTTGCCTGTAAATATGATGCAATTACAAAAAATTCAACAAGTACTGTTCCTCAGATAGATTTTGAAAAGTGTATCGGCTGTATGGATTGCGTTTATCAGTGCCCAGGATTAGCCATTTTTGGTTACAATTTGAAAAAAGATTGGATGTTTCTCCCAATTGAATATGAAGCAAATGAAGGTGCTGAAGTATTTTTAGTTGATAATAATGGGTCAAAATTAGGTGAAGGAGTTATCGAAAAGATTTTAAAGAAATCGAATAAAACCAATATTGCCCGAGTTAAATCATTATCTATTAAAGGTGAAGATTTAGTAAATGTCAGAGGGTTTATTGTTAAAGAGAATTATCCTGAAAAAGTAGAATTAAAACCAATAAAAGAAGTCTATTCCGAAACCTATGTCTGTCATTGTGATGATGTTAGTGTTAGCGATGTATTAAGTGTAATTGGCGATAGAAAGTTCATTTCAGTTGATGAAGTAAAACACACTACCCGCTTGGGTATGGGGCCATGCCGTGGAAAACGATGCATTCCGCGTATGAAACAAATGATTCGTCCCTTTGGTGTAGAAATCGTTGGTGATGCAACTCCTCGTGGACCCTTATCCAATCAAATAGGAATGGGAGAATTATATCCTTGCGATAAACATGAAGAAATAATTACAAATCCAACAGGAAAAGCCA
The DNA here is from genome assembly GCA_964646395.1 of uncultured Bacteroides sp. Classification (GTDB taxonomy): domain Bacteria; phylum Bacteroidota; class Bacteroidia; order Bacteroidales; family JACABE01; genus JACABE01. The sequence continues at coordinate 8,465 of CAZYEM010000016.1, read as the reverse complement.
TTCGCAAAGTGAAAGTGAAATCTTTTGTTGCTGGTGGTGGAATTGGAGGAAGTGCTTTATTCCGTTATCTTTCCGAAGCTGGAATGAAACCAGTAATGGCTAATTTTGGTCGTGGAGCCTCATGGCGTAATATTGCCGGTGGTCGTCCAGCATTTAGTGTAGCTGAAATATCTGATATTGCTACTCATAATCACGAAATTTTTAAGGATTTACAAAAATTAAGAAACGTTGATTATAAACCTATTAAATATGTGAGTTTTGCTCATGATGATGAAACATATAAAGCATTAGATGCTTCAAAAGCATGGTCGGATGCATATATGGTTGATCCTAAGGATTTCCGCAAAGTAATTTCTCCTTATTTTAATAATAATCTTAAAACATATCAGGCTGCATTGATTACCAATGATTGCTGGCAAGCAACTCCGGGAAGGGTTATTGACTTAATCAGAAACATTGGTATTGAAAAAGGTGGTGAACTTTTAGAAGATTGTCAATTAATTGATGTTGAAAAAGTTGCGAACACTTATAAAATAGTAGTTCAAACACATTCAAAAGAATATGTAGAATACGAAACTGAAATATTTATTAATGCATTAGGACCAGAAGGTGAAAAATTTGCTCGCAAATTAGGTATTGAAACCGGCTTATTTCCAGTTAAACATCAAGCATTTATAACCCGTCGTTTACCTATGTTGGGAATAAATGGAGATTCGCTCGATATGTTAATCGATCGTAGAAAATACAAAGGTTTTTCTGCTGTATATGGACAACAGTTGCACGATACCGGACAAATAATCGGTTGCGCTTCTCCATCAATTGATGCTACAGAAACAAATAAGAATCTGAAAGTGAATTCAAAGGAATTTCTTGAAATTGTTTCAGAAATTTTTGTAGATTGGTTACCCGAACTTTCTTCAGTTGGATTTCAGGCAGTTTGGGCTGGTTATTATGTTGAACCCCGATATCTTGTTGATCCTGAATTAGGTTTGTTTATAGGTTTACGCGGACATGGATTTATGCTTGGTCAACATTTAGCAAAACTTTATGTTGACAAATTAATGGGGAAAGAAGTTCCTGCTTATTTCAACAGATTGAAATTAAGTGGAGATGGTTTACCAGAAAAAGCATTCAAATAAAAAAAGGCTTCCGAAAGGAAGCTTTTTTTTTATAAATCGGGATTAAAATTTTCACCCATCATTTTTTCTAACTTTTTTCTCCTTTGCTTTATGCTTTTTATTAATTGATATAATAATCCGAATAAAATGATAGCTAGAATGATAAAAACTTCCATCATACCAGCTTCATTTTCGGCTTCACTTCCAAAAGGAATTCCTTTGCCTAATATTATTCTAAAAGCGATGAGGAAAATTATTAAAAATGATAAAAATCTCCATGAAAACTTATATTTTGGAAGTTTATCATCAATTTCAGGAAACATTACTTTATCAAATTTAAAATATACAGGTATCATCATAATTAACATTGTAACATTTATTAAAGTTTCATGTAAAGGTATTTTTGGTAAATATAAAATCAATAAAATTAAACTTCCGGCTAACCAAGGTATAAAAATTTGATTTTTAATAAACACACCTCTATTTTCTGATTTTAATAATGTAAAGGAATTTGCTGAAGCTAAAATTGCATTTATTGAGTAGCTCCCAATCACAATCAGTAAAATAATTGCAATTGCTACTAACAATATTTTCATTTCCATTCCCAGATACAACCAATCTGCAATTAGGTTGGATCCATAAAGAAAAAATATTGTACCTATTATAAATGAACCAATTATCCTATTTATAAAATGTAATGCACCCCAAAGGAAAAAGAGTTTTAAAATACTCTCATCATTTGAAAATTTTTGAAATAACATAATAAAAACAAAAGCCATGAATGCAGAGAAAAGAGGTCCTGCAGCAAAAATAGTAACCGCTGAATCTGAATACCAAAAAGGAGAATTATCTGGAGTTAGAAATTTTAACTGATCATAATAAAAAATTAACCTGATATGGTACTGTGAAGCAATAAAAGCTGTAATAAACTGATATACAAAGAATACAAATAGAAAAGCAAATACATATATTATTGTAGAATTAATTGCAATTAAGCGAAAATTCTTTTTTTCTTCGTTAATATTCTTTTGCATATTTAATCTCATTAAAAAGAATACAAACGTACATATTTTTTTATAATAATCTTATAAAAATAAACAAAAAAGCCGAAAAATTTTTCGGCTTTTTGTTTTAATGAGTTTTTTACAAATTAATTGTTTATAAATTGTTTTGCATAATATTTCGCTGTAAGTTTTTCTCCTGTAGCTTTTTCAATCATATCATTCCAATATAATTTCTTGCCCGGTTTAAAAACATATTCTGTAAAATATTTTCCAATTTCAGGATTTCCTACAAAATTCTGAACACGTAAATCAGTCTGTTTTAACACTTTTTCAGTTACATAATAACTAAATTGAGATGCAAGCAATTCTCCTAATAAATAATTATGATAGTAGCAAGGAAAAGTTGCAATATGAATTTTAGTTGCCCAATCCGGTGCATTTCTATCAGCAGGTTTTTTCATTAATTGGTATTTTTCAACCAAATCCCACCAAAGTTTGTTTAAATCCTGATCTGGATTTGCATACATTCCTTTTTCAAAACGATACATTACCTGAGCCCAACGACTGAATACCAATTGTTCTAATCTTAATGTTTTAATGCAATCATCAGCTATTTTAGCTTTTTCCTCTTCACTTATTCCTACCATAGTTTTCAGCCATTCAGGATTACTTGATAATCTACCGAAAAACATTGCAATCGCTTCAGTTGTAAATGTATGAGAAGGTTCGCGAAGGCAAAACGGCAAAGTCCGATCCATGAATTTATCATATACTCCATGTCCGTATTCATGAAGCATTGTACCCATCCATTGCTGGTTTGGTTTAATATTACATAAAACCCTTACATCTCCTTCGTTATCAATATCAGTACAAAAAGCATGTTGATTTTTACCTGGTTGCTCATATAAATTGCTATTTTTCAGCATATCATCAATTGGAAGTTCAATCCCTTTGAAGTAATCTGATGTTAGTTTTTCAATATTTTGATTTGCATAATATTTGTCTAAATCAACAGCATACAATTTTGGCGCTTCCTGAAAAAATCTGTTTTGATGATGCCATGGCATTAAATCTGTTTTAGCAATTTTATATTTTTTTGCAAATGTTTCATTCATTTCATCTTTTAAACTTGCAAATGCGTCTTTTGTTAAACTGTCTAATTCATTGAAAATATTTTCAATTTCTTCGGGATTCTGTTCACTCAATTGCAAACTCATGGTATGATAATTCTCAAAACCCAATTCTTTTGCAATATCGTTCCTCATTTTCACTATTTTTATAATATCCTCATTTACAACAGATCCTATGTTTTTTTGAGCTAGCCAAACTTCTTTTAGTTCATTACTATTAGTTGAAGTTTTCAAAATTCCTTCTACATCGTTATCCGATAATTTTTTACCTTTTACTTCTGTTCTGAAATTTGAAAATTTCTTTTCGATAGTAGTCTGTAATTTTATTACAGCATTTAACCTGGAAGTATCAACCTGTGCACTTAAATATGAATTGTAAAGCACGGTAAGTTGTCTTTTAAGTAATTCATCTTTTACTTCATTTGATTCCTTAATCATCTTTAGTGTTGCAAAAGAGCTTGAATCGGCATAAATACCGGTTATTTTAACCATTAATTCTTCTGCTTTTGCATAAGCTTCATCTTTACCTGTAATAGCTGCATCCCAATAAGCTAAATTTGCTTCTTTGCTAATCTTAACAGTTAATGAATCATGTCTTTTAATAAAATCACTTAATCTCTGTTCCATGTTTTCTTTTGATTTACCTTTACATCCCATTATTGCAATTAAAGCTATAAATGCAAGGATTGTAGTTTTTTTTAATGAATTCATAATTTTGAATAATTAATTATTATAATGTTGATTGTCATTTCTTTTTATAAAACAGATATTGCCCGATAATAATGAATAGCAAAGTAAAAAAGCTACTAAAAATTACTCGCCAGAATGTATAGAAAAATTCGTGAAATGTAAATACTTCCAAAAAAAAGTACACCGTATGATGTAGCAATACTAAAATTATTGAATAATTAAAAAACCAATTGAATCCCAAGTCTTTAATTCCTGGATAAATACCTGGTTCATAATCTTTTGCTGATGAAACCATTCTTAAAACAGATGGGCGGCAAAAAGCCATAAAAACAGATGCAGCTGTATGCATTCCCATCGTATCTGTAAATAAATCAACTCCAAACCCTAAAGCAAAAGCAGAAATTAAAAGCAACCAATGAGGAATTTCAAACGGTAAAAGCAGGATAAACATTATATAAATATAAGGATTTATATAACCTCTGAAGTGAATATTGTTAAAAACCAACACTTGAAGTAAAATCAGAATGATAAATCTTAAAAGATTTCTTATGTAAACACTATTCATGTTGCAATTCTTTTAAATTTATTTGTTCATCTTTGAATAAGTTTTTAATAACATATACATAATCCAGTTTATTAAAATCGGTTGAAAAATTGATTTTAATTTTATAAAAATTATCATTTGTATTTAACTTATAATATGCAATAGTACCAATCATAATCCCTTCTGGAAAATCAAGAGAAAAACCACTGGTAATTACCGAGTCACCTATTTTCAACTTAATATGGGAGGGAATATCTGTTAAAGAACCTGTTTTAAAATTTCCACCATCCCATTGAACAGAACCTGAAGCGTTTGTTTTTTTTAACTTAGCACTAATTTTGGTTTCAGCATGAAGAAGTGACATTACAGAACTAAAGTTTGCAGAAACTCCGTTTACAATTCCAACAATTCCGTTTGGACTTACAACTGCCATATTATTTCTGATTCCTTGATTGAAGCCCTTATTCAGCATAAGATAATTGTTTCTTTTGCCTGTAGAATTACTAATTATCTTCGCATCGATATACTTATACTGTTGTTTAAAGATTGTGTCATTAATATGAATTTCTCCTGTAGTGAATTTTACATAGGACTGTTCAATTTGAGCATGTAAATGGGCATTTTCTGCAGCAAGTATTTTGTTATTTTCTCTTAAATCCAAATAGTCGAAAATATTATTATAGGTTTGATAAACATTTCCAGTTAACTGATTGGCAGTATTTAACATTCTTGCACCTTGATAATAACTATTGTTTGCAATGAGTATAAAAGCAATAATTTCAAGAAATAAGAACAGGAAAAAAAAATAATATTTAATTAAAAAAGCAAAAAGTTGTCGCATTTATTTTTTTATAAAATTGTAAACAATGATTGCACAAAAAAACACATCAAAAAATCTGAATACTTTTTAGTGTTTTAAAAATTATTTAATAAGAAAAGTAAATTTATCAAAATTTTTCAATGCAATACCTGTTCCACGCGCAACTGCTCTTAACGGATCTTCAGCTACATGAACCTGAAGTTTTGTTTTCTGAGCAATACGTTTATCTAAACCTCTTAACATTGAACCACCACCTGCAAGATAAATACCGGTACGATAAATATCAGCACATAATTCAGGAGGCGTCATTTCCAAGGCATTCAAAATTGCTGCCTCAATTTTTGAAATGGATTTATCCAAACAATGAGCAATTTCACGATAATTTACATAAATCTCCCTTGGAGTTCCTGTTAGCATATCCCTTCCCTGAACGGCATAATCTTCAGGTGGATTGTCCAACTCTTGAATAGCAGCACCGACCTCAATCTTAATTCTTTCAGATGTGCGTTCCCCAATTGTGATATTATGCTGCTTGCGCATATATTCTTCAATATCCTGATTAAAATCATCACCAGCAATACGAATTGATTTATTACAAACAATTCCACCTAAAGCTATTACAGCTATTTCACTAGTGCCACCACCAATATCAATTACCATATTTCCATTAGGCTCCAATACATCAATCCCAATCCCAATTGCCGCAGCCATAGGCTCATGAATCAATTTAACTTCTTTTGCACCAGCCTGTTCCGCTGAATCTCTAACTGCACGTTCTTCAACTTCAGTTATACCTGAAGGAATACAAATTACCATTTTTAAGGCTGGAGGAAATAAAGGTTTTTTAGGACTAATCATCTTTATCATCTCACGAATCATATACTCAGCAGACTGAAAATCAGCAATAACACCATCTCTTAATGGACGAATGGTTTTGATATTTTCATGAGTTTTGCCATGCATAAGCATCGCTTTTTTGCCAACCGCAATTATTTTGCCGGTTACTCTATCTAATGCAACTATTGAAGGTTCATCAACAACTACCTTATCATTATGAATAATAATTGTATTTGCAGTTCCTAAGTCTATTGCTATTTCTTTAGTTAAAAAAGAAAAAAATCCCATGTTCTTTTTTATTATTATTTCTGTTTTAAAAAGTATGTTACCATACGTAAAATCAGAAAATTAGTTACAATTTTTAATGTTTAAAATGTCTTTTACCTGTAAAAACCATTGTAATACTATTTTCATTACAATAGTTAATCGTATCCTGATCTCTAACAGAACCTCCAGGCTGAATTACCGCTGTAATTCCCTCTTTATGTGCTATTTCAACAGAATCGGCAAAAGGGAAAAATGCATCAGAAGCCATTACAGCTCCTTCTAATGAAAAGCCAAAACTTTTAGCTTTTACAATCGCTTGTTTAAGTGCATCTACCCTTGAAGTTTGTCCAACTCCACTTGCTAAAAGCTGCTTATTTTTTACAATAACAATTGCATTTGACTTTGTATGCTTTACAATTTTATTCGCAAATAATAAATCTGTTATTTGATTCATATCAGGGCGAATATTTGTAACAAATTGCAAATCAGATTCATTTTCGATATAAATATCACGTTCCTGCTCCATTACATCATTTAAAATTGTTCTGAATTGTTTGTTTGTCAGTACAAAATCTTTGCTTTGCAAAATTATTCTATTTTTCTTAGATTTAAGTATTTCTAATGCATTTTTTTCATAATCAGGAGAAATAATTATTTCAAAAAACAACTTATTGATTTCTAATGCAGTATCATAGTCAATTGGTCTATTACAAATTATAATTCCTCCAAAAGCAGAAATTGGATCTGCAGCAAGTGCATTTTTCCATGCTTCTGTTAAATTACTTCCTGATGTTAAACCACAAGCATTATTATGTTTGAGTATTGCAAATGTAGATTCTTCAAAATCATTAATTAATGAAATTGCAGCATCAATATCCAACATATTATTATATGAAATTTCCTTACCATTTAACTGAGTAAAATAATCAGAAATATTTCCATGATAAACCGCCTGTTGATGTGGATTCTCACCGTAACGTAATGAATTGTTTTTTAATATACTTTGTTTGAAAACAGGAATTTGAGCACTCTTATTAAAATAATTAAAAATCTGAGTATCGTAATGTGATGAAACATTAAAAGCTTTGGTTGCTAATAATTTTCTATCTTCTAATGAAGTATATCCTTCTTTTTGAATGATAAAATCCATTAAATCGGGATACTGATCAACAGATGGAATAATCACAACATCTTTAAAGTTCTTTGCTGCAGCTCTTATTAATGATATTCCTCCGATATCTATTTTCTCAATTATATCTGCTTCATTTTCTGTTGAATTAATTGTTTTTTCAAAAGGATATAAATCAACAATAACTAAATCAATTTCTGGAATCTCATATTCTTTTAGCTGTTGAATGTCCGACTCCAATTCCCTTCTCCCTAAAATTCCTCCAAATATTTTAGGATGTAAAGTTTTGACTCTTCCTCCTAAAATAGAGGGATATTCTGTGATTGATTCTACAGCAACTGAATCAATCCCCATACTTTTAATGAAATCATAAGTTCCTCCTGTCGAATAAATTATTACATTCAACTTATTTAATTGTAAAATAATTGGTTCAATTCCTTCCTTTGAAAAAACAGATATTAAAGCACTTTTGATTCTTTTCATATATTACTACAGCAAAATGAAATTTATGTATTGATAATCAAGAATATATAAAATATATTATTAAATGCAATTTTAGTGATTTTTTAATAAAAAAATCAGATTTTTATAAAATTTTATGATTTTACTTTTTAAATATTCAATATTTAAAATTAATGATGGATTCTGAACAAACTATTATTAACACTAACAAGCTTAAAACCATTAATTTAATGAAGCAAAAGAAAATTTAAACTGCAGTTAAACAAAGTAAAAGCAATTTCGGAAACCCAACTAATATATTGAATAGACTATATAATTGTTTATTTAGGTGAAATTTTTATAAGCTAAATGATTTAGCAAAAAATTGTTGACTATAATAAAAAAAAGGAAACCAAATGGTTTCCTTTTTCAAAAATCTATTAACTCTTTAATTTTTATGAAAGTATTTAAATAAATACTCTGCA
>CAZYEM010000015.1:0-27383 GCA_964646395.1 uncultured Bacteroides sp. | reverse complement strand
TTTTCCAATCGGAATTATCTCATCAGCATCTTTATAGTTTTGGATTTAGCTATCAATATGACAATTATGAAGAAAGTTATACCAAATTAAAGAGCAATAAAACTAACGACACTACTTACAATCGTCCGCGATTTGAATCAGTTCCAGGTGTTTTTGCTCAATACACCTTTGAAATTCCTGAAAAACTTACTGTTATTGCAGGAATCAGAGCCGATTTCAACAGCTATTACCATAGTTTTGTAACACCTCGTTTGCATATAAAATGGAATATTACAAAAAGTGCTACTTTGAGAGCTTCGGCTGGTAAGGGCTATCGTTCGGCAAGTATTTTCAGCGAGAATATGGGATATCTGGCAAGTTCCAGAACTGTTATGATTGTTGACAATCTGGATTTGGAAGAAGCATGGAATTTCGGGCTTAATTTTTCGAAATGTTGGGAATTTAAAGAAAACAGAAAAGCTACATTTACTATTGATTTTTATCGTACTGAATTTATAAATCAGGTAGTTGTTGATATCGACCATATGATGCATCATGTTGATTTTTATAATCTGGGATTTAATAATACCGGAGGAAAATCCTACTCAAACAGTTTGCAGGCAGAGTTTAATATAGATGCTTTTAAAAGATTTAATATTGGCATTGCTGCACGTATGAATGATGTTAAGGTTGACTATCTGAAAGGTACTTTGGAAAAACCTTATGTTAGCAAATACAAGGGATTGTTAACCATGTCTTATGCTACCAAGTATGAAAAATGGATGTTTGATTTTACCATTCAGTTAAACGGCAAAAGTCGTTTGCCTAATATGGTGATGTCACCTGCTGCACCGGTTTACGACAACTATTCTCCAGCCTATGCATTTTTACTTGGTCAGATAACCAGAAAGTTCAGAAACTTCGATGTTTATGTGGGTAGTGAAAACATAGCAGATTATATGCAACATGATCCTATAATGGGAGCTGCGAAACCATTCAGTAATGCCTTTGATGCCACTATGATATGGGGGCCGATTATGGGTAGAATGTTTTATGGTGGTATCAGATGGAGTATAAATTAAAAATAGTAAATCAGCTAATATATAACATGTTAAATAATAAATTAATAAAAATAAACAAATGAAAAAAGTAATCACAATTATAATGATTTGCATAGCAGTGCTTGGAAATACATTAAATGCACAGGAAAAAAAAGAAGTAAAGAAAACTGAAGAAATAAAAATCAAAACTTCTTCTCAATGTGGAATGTGCAAGGAAACTATTGAGAAAGCGATGGCTTTTGAGAAGGGGGTAAAAACTTCAGATTTGGATATAAAAACTAAAATACTAACAGTTAATTACAATCCTGCAAAAACCACTCCTGAGAAAATCAGATTGGCTATAAGTAAAGTTGGTTATGATGCCGATGATATGAAAGCAAATGAAGAAGCTTATCATAAATTGCCTAAATGTTGTCAGCATGGCGGGCACGATTGTAAATAAAAAATGTGTTATGATTGATGAAATATAAACACCTGTGAATTGGTTATTATATTTCATCATTCATTGCTAATAAAAAACAATAAAGTATATGAAAAAAATAATTTTTTTTTTAGTAACTGTTTTATTTTCCTTACAAGTTTCGGCACAAACAGCTACCAACTTCAATTGTAATGATTGTGATGGTGTAAATGTAGATTTATTCTCGAAATTAGATTCGGGAAAAGTGGTGGTAATTTGCTGGGTTATGCCCTGTTCTACTTGTATTCCGGCTTCTAAAACTTCATATAATGTTGCTCAGAGTTTTCATGCAACTTATCCGGGCAGGGTCTTATTTTATCTATGCGATGATTATGCCAATACTTCCTGTTCATCTTTAAATAGTTGGGCTAATAGTAATTCAATACCTTCATCAGCTTCTTCGTTGCGTTTTTCTAATACAGTTATTGATATGACTCACTATGGTTCTACAGGCATGCCTAAAATTGTAGTTGTTGGTGGTGCTGACCACAAAGTATTGTATAATGCTAACGGTTCGGTTAATGCAACTGATTTACAATCGGCAATTAATGCCGGGTTAAATGCAAGTGCTATTCATGAATCTGATATGTTATCTTCAACTTTAACAATATTCCCTAATCCGGTTACAGATGCATTGAATCTTTCATTTACTATACAGGAATCGAGTACTGTAAACGTTGAAATATATAACAATATAGGACAAAAAGTATATAATAAGGTTGTAACATATAATTCTGGCGTAAACAATGAAGTAATCAATACAACTAAGTTTGCCAACGGGAATTATTTTGTAAAAATCAGCAATACCGACAAAAGTAAAACGCAACAATTTACTGTTTCTCATTAATATTTATCAGAGATGCAAAGAAAATTAATCAGAAAAGTGCTTTTGAGCATACTATTTACTATTGCTTTAAGTGGAAGTTTATGGGCACAATGTTGTGGTGGAGGTGGTGGAAGTCCGGTTGCCGGAGGTTCTTCGCAGGGAGTTTTGAATGAAAATCAGATGGAAATTAATACCAATCTGCAATATATTCATACTACCAAATTCTTTTCGGGCGACAATCGCGATACCAATTATCTTGATAGTTACAGCAGTAGTTATCTTTATACTCGTTTAGCTTATGGTCTTTCAAAGAAATTTACTATTTCGCTTGAAGCAGGTTATTGGCTCGACAAAAATGAAGTAGGTAAAAATAAATCGGTTACCTATAAATCTTCGGGTATTGGCGATATTATTATTTTTCCGCGATATAATATTCTGAATATTGAGAAAAATCACAAACGTACCGAAATAACGGTTGGAATGGGTTTTAAAATTCCACTGGGTAGTTATCAGGATTCAACGGAAATGATTGAGCCATTTTCGGGTGATAAATACTATATTACTAAACCTTTGTCGGTGCAAACATCCTCGGGTTCGCAGGATTTAATATTTTATGCTTTTTTGTCGCGAACGTATTCGTTTTACGATTTCAGAATATTTGCCAATGCATTATATGTTAAAAAAGGCTATAATCCGATAGGGGAGAAGATGGGCGATTATGCCAGTGTAGGTTTGTTTGCAGGGAAAACATTCTTTAAGAAGCTGGCAATTACCATTCAAATGAAAGCCGAATGGATTGCTAAAATGAAACTAAACGAAACTATTCGTGAGTATAATTATCCGAATTATGATCCGGAAGCTACAGGAAGCAAAAAGCTTTTTGTAGTTCCACAGCTAAGTTATAATTACAAGGGTTTTGTAATATATGCCCTAAGCGAAATACCGGTTTATCAATATGTAACAAAAACACAGATTGCTTCTCAATTTCAGACAACCATTGGATTAACTTATCGCTTTTTGTGTAAGAAGGCATGTGAAGTGGAGCCGGCAAAGTAATTTGTTGATTTAGATTTATGCAATTTTAAATAAAGCTCCCGATAACCTTCAAGTTATTGGGAGCTTTTATTTTATTTATTATTATCTTCATTCGCTTTAGCATAAATTACAACAGAGCCAACTAAATAGTCATGAATTGCTTTTCTTTTTTTACTTCCTGAAATTGTAAGAAGCGATACCCATCCTAAAAATGCTTTAACTATGTAACGAATAAAGGCAAGTAGAAAAATGATATTTTTCATTTCATTCGATTCTCTTTTTACTCTTATACCCAGCATCATGTGACCTACAGTGCCTCCAAATATACTTGTAAAAAGCGGATCGTACAAAATAAAGATAAATATGAATGCAATTTTTCTTGAATTTGCAGTTATATTATCAAATTGTGAAAAAATAAATGCTGTAATAAACATAAAAATAATAATTACTATAGAATCGGCTACAATTGCTTTTATTCTTTCAGTTACTAATGGATAATTACTTTCTGACATGACTTTTTTGTTTTAAAATGTTACCTTATAATAATAAAAAATGTGGATAAATAAATTAACTCTATAATTTTAAGCAATTAATGTAAACGAAAAGCAACTTCCTTTATTGATTTCACTTTCAACATTAACCCTTCCATTCAGCTTTTCAAAAAATTCCTTACAGAGTATTAATCCTAATCCACTTCCCTTTTCGTTAGCAGTTCCTTGTTGTGATTTATTTTCGTCGAATTTAAAAATATTTTCAAGTTGAGCAGACGGAATACCAACTCCATTATCCTTAATTTCAACCTTTATGCTATCTTTTTCTTTAATGGCATTTATTTCAAGCTGAATTCAAGTCACAACTGCAACTTTTTGATTTGACAAATTTATATAAAAAAATTAAGCATCTGATTGTTTATTGTATTATATTTGTAAAAAAAGAAGTTTATGCATATCATTATTATCAATGGACCAAATTTGAATCTGATTGGCAAAAGAGAGCCTGAAATATATGGATATATCGGTTTTGAAGAATACCTCAATGACTTGAGGAAAGAATTCAGTCAATTAAAAATAGATTACTTCCAAAGCAATGTTGAAGGTGAAATTATAAATAAATTGCATGAAACAGGATTTAATTATGATGGAATTATTTTAAATGCTGGTGCATACACACATACATCAGTTGCAATTGCTGATGCTATTAATTCAATTAATGTTGCTGTAATTGAAGTTCATATTTCTAATATTTTTGCAAGAGAGGATTACCGTCAGATTTCGATGATTGCAAAAAATTGCAAAGGAAGTATAAGTGGCTTTGGTTTAAAAGGATATCGATTGGCGATAGTAAGTCTTATTTCGTAAATCTCCCTTTTTGCAATTCATTGAAATGTCTGATTTTTAGAATATAATAATCCCAGACAATATTGCGAGTGTAAATATTGCTAACTTGCTTATGATGAATATTTTTACGCTTTTTGTAATTTTTTCTTAATGAAGCATAAAAACTGAAATGTGCATGAACAACCGCTTTTAAATCTTTAAAACCACCTTCGCTCATAAATTTTAACCCAGCAACAAAATCCAAAAACAATCTTATAATAAATACAACTAATAATTGATTGGAGGGTAGGTTTTTATAAAGCAAGAAAAAATTATTCCGGAAATTGAGATATGTTTTTCTTGCATTATTTTTAGGTAAAGTTCCACCTCCAACATGATAAACAAGAGAATCAGGACAATACATTATTTTATATCCTTCATTTTTCATTCGCCAGCAAAAATCAATTTCTTCCATGTGTGCAAAAAAATCATTGTCTAATCCACCGAATTTATGATATAATTCTGCTCTGACAAACATAGCTGCTCCTGTTGCCCAAAAAACTTCGCAAACATCATCGTATTGACCATTATCAACTTCCATGGTTTGAAATAATCTGCCACGGCAAAAAGGATAACCATATTTATCAATAAAACCTCCTGCAGCTCCTGCATATTCAAATTTCTCTTTTTCATAAAAAGAACGGAGTTTTGGCTGGCAAACGGCAATATGCTTATCATTATCCATTAACTTAATAATTGGTTTTATCCAATTCTCAGTTACTTCAATATCAGAGTTCAATAATATATAATATTCAGCTTCAACATGATCTAAAGCATCATTATAACCTTTTGAAAAACCACCGTTTTCGCCATTTGATATTATTCTTATTTCGGGATAATTATCTCTCAAAAAGATTAGGGAATCGTCAGTTGAATCATTGTCAGCAATAATGATTTCTGCATCTTCATTACTAAATTGAATCACTGATGGTAAGAATTGTTCAAGAAATTTTCTTCCATTCCAGTTAAGTATTACAACCGCAGTTTTTGTCATTTAATTGATTCTTTTATGTTTCCATCTTCTGTGCGACCACAGCCAATTATCTGGATATTGTTGAATTAATTTTTCAAGTGCGTGAACATACATTTCAGAAATCTCACTTTTTTTCGTTTCCTTGGGATTGTCAGTTAAAAGTTCAAATTCAATGATATATTTTCCTCTCTGCTTTCTTATTATCCTTAAGAATACGACAGCGAAATCCAAACTTTTTGACATCTTTTCAAGACCTGTAAAAAAAGCTGTTTCCTGATTTAAAAATGTAGTCCAATGATTGTCACCATCTTTTGATGGTGATTGATCAGCTAATATATAATTTAATGTAAGTTCGTTTTTATTCTCAATGAATTTTCGATAGGAATGTTGCGAAGAAATAAGATTTAACCCAAAAGTACTTCTAATTTTCTTTATATATGTGTCAAAATAAGGATTGGTTTGAGGTTGATAAATTGCATATACCTTATATTTTGTAATTAATGGAATAATCATTGCCGATAATTCCCAACTACCGGTATGTCCGCAAGCTAAAAATATACTTTTCTTCTTTTTATATAATTCATCAATTAGTTCTGAATTTTTAATTTCAAATTTATTAAGTATTTCTTTTTCAGTTAAATGCGATGACTTCACTGATTCTACAATTAAATCAGCCATTATTTTCATATAGTTCTTATGATGTATTGAAATTTCAATGTTTTTTTTATTTGGAAATGAATTTCTTAAATTTTTTAAAATAACTTCCTTGCGATATTTAACAATATAAAACAAAACAAAATATATGAAGTCGGATAAAATATATAAAAATGAAAAAGGCAAAACCGAAATCAGTTTTTCAAAAAAAATAAAGGAAAAAAAACCTATCTTTTTCATTTTCAATTACAATTATAGTACAATTTTGAAATTACAAAAATAGCTTATTATTTGAATAATAAGCTACTTTCTATATGATTTAAGAAAATATTATTGAATCCGATTATTTTTCAGCTCGCTAAATCAACCAATTTACTATCTTGGATTTTTGAAATAATTACCAGCTTTACCTTTAGGATTACGTGGGTCATTATCTGTGTTTAAATCATTGCTTCTTGATAATCTATTTGTCCAGTTCGGATCATTTATTTCACCAATTGCGTCTGAATGATAGAGTTCGTAATCCCCTAAAGCTAAATTTGGATTTGCAAAAACAAATTTTCTGTTTGCTTGATTTTTAAGTTTATAATAATGCCATATTTGATAAGGAATTGATCCCCAACTTTCATCTAACCCACTACTTGAATCAAATGCTCTGTCAACTATTTCATTTGGAGCTCCATATTCCAGATAAACCCTTCCTCTATCTGTATCATAGCCTCTTTTTACTTTTGTGCCAAATTTACTATTTACAACATCTACTTCTTTTTTGTAATTTAACCAGGCATTTTCAGGGTCAGTTCCATTGCGTTGCAACCAAAAATTAAAAAAATACTGTTGCATCAGAATTAAGTCGGCTTTTTTTAATTTATCATTCACAAACATTCTTTCTATTTCTGTACTTATTGGGTAAAGTGACCTTATATTGTCTTCCAATATAGCTTTATCCATATAATTAGCAACAAATGTTTCATCAACTGTAAGTGCAGCTATGTCTTTAATTTCAAATTGAATACTGGGTTTGCTTCTTTGAAAAAATATCTTATTAAATGATAATATTTTATTAGTTTTATCTCTTGCTTCAATTACCAAATTGTAATTACCAGATGGTAATCTGGAAATATCGAATTCACCAAAAATGACATTTACAGTTTTTGTTTGCTCTCTTTTCTTTTTTACAAGTGTAGGAATAGTCTTCATATTTTCATAAGATTCAATGAAGTAAGAAACTAAAAAAGCATCATCTTTTCCAAGAATCAGTTCTGAATTATATATTTCAGAATAAAATGTAAGTTTATCAATAGTTTCAGGATAAAAATCGGAAACATAAGGGATTAAGTCATAACCGCTTTTTGAAATAATTGAAGGAGTAATCGTCTTTTTAAATGATTCAATTAGTTCAATACCCGACACATTAACTTGAGTTATCGGATATTCTAATATAATTTCATCGCTAACATGATATGGTTTATTGTTACTGTTTTTATCAGCTATTGATAATTCATAAGTGTATTTTCCATCAGTTAATGCAAAACGTTGTTGATCAACAAAATTAAAATTAATTTTTAGTGTATCATCTGTTTCCTGACTTAGTAAATCATATTTCTTATAATCTTTTATCGTTTCGTTTTGCTTAAAAATCATAGTTACCTCAATTGTAGCCTGATATTTTCCATTCTGATTTTTAACAAAATTTACACTTTTACCATATACAGACAAATAAGTTTCCAAATAAGAACCTTGCTGAGGCGAATAAAATGAAGAATAAGTTAAAAAAGCCTGTAGTTTTTTTGCATTTACTTCATTGGTATTCACAATTAAAAAGGTTGAAAATATAAATAAAAAGAAAAAAAACTTTTTCATTGCTTTTGTTTTAAATGGTTAATGGATAAATGAATTACTTTACAAAATTAATAATTATAAAATGAACAATTGCAAAAATCAGTTAAAGGTTGTTAAAACCAAGTATTCGGTAATAATCTTTTTCAAAAACATGAAAAAACCCAAAACGATTTTAAACTCCCGTTATAATTTATTGTTTTTATTTTATTAATAATGAAATGATTCTGTTCAAATAATAATAAGCAAGTAATTAAAACATTAATCCTATAGTTAAATCCAAACTATTGGAAACAGCATCTGCGGCAACATAAGGAGGAATATTGTTTTTAAAATCAAAAACATTTGTGAATCCATTATTAAAGGTAATAGCACCAAATAATGAAGTAGAACCACCTAAACTATATTCAACTCCTGCTGATAAAATCATTGAAAACCGAAGGAAATTAACCTGATCTTCTATTTTATTATCATTTGTTGTTAGTGCTGTAGATGAACCGGATAAGTAAAAATCATCATCACTATAGGCACTAATTCTCATGCCCAATCCCATTCCTATCTGACCGAAGTAAGTAATATCGCCAAATTGACGGGTTTTCATTTTTATAGAAATTGGAATTTCTACATATTTGATACTGAAACTCCTTTTGAGTTCACCTCGTCTAGCAACCGTATTATCACCAAATATCAATGAATCAGTATAATTCATTTTCCCTCCCAATGATAAAACATTAAAACCGGTAGAAAAGAAATACTTATCTGCAAACTGAAAATCAGATATAAAACCCCAGGAAACTTTAAAAGAACTTCCATCTCTTGAAAAATCCTTAGCTGTAACTTTTAACCAATTGATGCTAGGTGCAATTTTAACACCTAACTGAATATTACTTCTTTGTTTTTTTTGAGCAAACAAATCATTTGAAACTGCCAGAATACCAATGCATAATGTTATTAAAATAAATCTTTTCATACTCCTTTAATTTTTTATTCGTTATTTTTAAATATTGAAAAACAAAATTAACTAAATTCGCACAAGAATACACAATTTAAATTAAAATAAATAATACTTTAGTTTTTTATTTTTATAAATCAAAAATAATATTACAAATGAGAAGATTATATTTATTTGTAGGGTTCGTTTTTCTGTTGATAAATATTATAAATGGACAAACTCCAATCTCGGCAGGAATCAAAATTGGATTTAATTCTTCAAAAATGATAACTGAAATTGCAAATGTAAACGAAATTCAGGATGCTAGCAAAAACGGATTATTGGCAGGTGTTTTTGTAAGGATTAATTTATCAAAGTTTTATTTACAACCTGAAGTTTATTATGCAAAAAAAGGTGGTAGTTTTCAATATACCAATTCTTTAAATGCTATATTTACGCAACAGAATGATTTTAATACTATTGACATTCCTGTTTTAGTTGGCTTAAAGTTAATTGATTTAAAAGTTGTTAATTTAAGAATAATGGCTGGGCCAATGGTTTCCCTTATTATTGGTAAAGATATAAAATATCAGTTAAATGGCATTGAAACAAGTTTTTTTGGGTCTCCAACAGAAGATTTCAAAAACAAAATTTGGGGAATACAGGCTGGCATGGGCATAGATGTTCTTAATTTCACTTTAGATATTAAATATGAATGGGGAATAAATAATATCTCTGATTATAACGATATGACTGCCAAATCCAAAATAATAAACGTATCTTTGGGGATGAAATTCTTTTAGAATAATTAGCATTCAGTAATTATAATAATAAATTAAAACTATTGGATTTCAGTTAGTTTAAATTAATTAATACATTAAAACAGAATTATAAAAAATGTACTATTACTATTCAAAAAAGCAAATATCAATTTCACAGCTTATGTATTCTATGCTTAGATTCTGGAGTCTGTTTTTCCTTTTTATAATTTTAATTAATAGTTGGGGATGTAAAAACAAGAATAGCAATAATTTAACATTAGATATTCCAAAAGAAGAGGCTGTTGATATTAAAATTCATCGGTATGAAAAAGTTTTAATGAGCATTGATGCAAATAATATCAGAAATGAACTGATAAAATTTAAAGATGAATATGCTTTTTTTCTGAATGGAAATTTAGATGATACCTTAAATATTATTAAATTTTATAACTATATATCAGATCCTACCTTGCATGAAATCTACGATAATCTCATTGCTGAATATCCGGAAGTAACTAATATTGAGAAGGATCTTTCAGAATCCTTTACCTAT
This sequence comes from uncultured Bacteroides sp., assembly GCA_964646395.1. Lineage (GTDB taxonomy): Bacteria > Bacteroidota > Bacteroidia > Bacteroidales > JACABE01 > JACABE01. The sequence continues at coordinate 16,935 of CAZYEM010000015.1, read as the reverse complement.
TACAAATACTATTTCCCGAATAATCCTATACCCAAAGTTTATTCATATATTTCATTTTTGGATTATGATAACAGAATTATTTATTTGGATACTGTTATGGCTATCGCTTTGGATATGTATTTGGGTGCAGATTACAAGCTTTATTCTTCGGTAAAAATCCCACATTACATTTCTAGAAGATTGGATAGTAGTAATATTGTTATTGACTGCATGAAAACTATTGCAAAAAGCAACTTATCATTTAATCCAGATAACAAAACTTTACTGGATAATATTATTTATTTAGGAAAAATTTTATATTTCACTGATGCAATGTTACCTAAAGTGAAGGATGAGCTGAAAATCTCATATACAAAAAGTCAAATTGAATGGTGTAACAAAAATGAAGAAGAAATTTGGGCTTTTTTTATTAAAAATAATTTATTATACAATATTGATTATTATAAAACAAGACAATTTTTCACAGAAGCTCCTACGACAAAAGGATTCAATAATTCTCCACCAAGATTTGGAGAATGGATAGGCTGGCAAATTGTAAAAGCATACATGAATGAAAATAATAAAGTTACCATTGCAGAATTATTAAAAGAAAATGATTCGCAGAAAATTTTACATCTATCTAAATACAAACCTAAAAAACAATAATTATGCTCGTAAAAACCTTTGGAAGTGCAATATTTGGTGTAAATGCCATAACAATAACAATAGAAGTAAATATTGATCAAGGAATTAACTTTTTTATGGTAGGCTTGCCAGACAGTGCTGTAAAAGAAAGTCATCAACGTATAGAAGCTGCATTAAAAAATGTAGGGTTCAGAATTCCAGGAAAAAAAATAGTGGTAAATATGGCACCAGCTGATATTCGTAAAGAGGGATCGGCTTATGATTTAACCATTGCTATTGGAATTCTTGCTGCTTCCGAACAAATTAACGCTGAAACTATCGGGCAATATATAATTATGGGAGAATTATCACTTGATGGAGGCTTACAATCGATAAAAGGAGCGTTGCCAATTGCAATAGAAGCTCAGAAACAAGGTTTTAAAGGAATAATTCTGCCTAAACAAAATGCAAGGGAAGCAGCCATCGTTTCAAAAATTGATGTTTACGGTGTTGAAAATATTAAAGAAGTAATTGCTTTTTTTAAAGACGGTACTGAACTGGAAAAAACAGTAATAAATACCAGAGATGAATTTTATAATAGCTTAAATGAATATGAATTTGACTTTTCGGAAGTCAAAGGACAGGAAAATATAAAAAGAGCATTGGAAATTGCAGCAGCAGGAGGACATAATGTAATTTTAATTGGACCCCCAGGTGCTGGCAAAACAATGCTGGCAAAACGAATGCCATCCATTTTACCACCACTCAATTTGCATGAAGCTTTGGAAACAACAAAAATACACTCTGTAGCAGGTAAAATGAGTAAAAATATGGCACTGATTTCTGTACTACCATTCAGATCTCCTCACCACACAATCAGCGATGTAGCCCTTGTTGGTGGAGGTGGAAATCCTCAGCCTGGAGAAATATCCCTTTCTCATAATGGTGTACTTTTTCTTGATGAATTACCTGAATTTAAACGTGCCGTTTTAGAAGTATTGCGACAACCAATGGAAGAAAGAATGGTTACAATTTCAAGAGCCAAAATGACTGTGGATTATCCGGCAAGCTTTATGTTAATAGCAGCAATGAACCCTTGTCCTTGCGGATATTATAACCATCCTGACACTGAATGTGTATGTGGCCCTGGAGTTGTACAAAAATATCTGAATAAAATATCCGGACCATTATTGGATAGAATTGATATTCACGTGGAAGTGGTTCCTGTTCCATTTAAAGAACTAACAAATTCAAAGCTTTCAGAAAAAAGTGAAGTTATTAGAGAACGGGTGGTTAATGCTAGAATGTTACAGGAAAAAAGATTTGAAGGAAAAAAAGGTGTTTTTTCCAATTCTCAAATGAGCAGTAAAATATTAAGAGAACATTGTGAAATAACCGATGCAGGTATGACTATTCTTAAAACTGCAATGGAAAGATTGGGTTTATCGGCGAGAGCTTACGATAGAATACTAAAGGTAGCAAGAACAATTGCTGATCTGGAAGCATCTGAGAATATCAAAACGGAGCATTTGGCTGAAGCAATTCATTATCGGAGTTTAGATAAAGATAACTGGGGTAAATAAATAAAAATTGGTTTTGAAATATTTAATTTTTAAAGTTAATCCATAAGTTTGTTCAAAATCAATTTAAGTAGATTGTAATCATCAATTTAAGCATTGAAATTTTATTGTCTTTTTTGATTTTTATTTTATCATAAGGTGTTGATATTCATCAGCATGGAAAAAAGTTTTTAAATGTCAGTAAATTGAATTACAAAAAATGTTTTCAAAACTAAAAAGGAGTATGAAAATAATTCAATTTGAATGTTTTATATTTGCTTTTATAGTATTACATGGAAGGAAAAATTATGTAATTCTATTTATTCCAATTAAAGTGAACAATGTTTTTGAATAAAATTTCGAATACGATTAATTTACAAGACTTAAGAGTATAAATTAGTATGTTTTTACAAAAATTACAGATTACATTTTAACTTTACATCTATCTGCAATGTTTATTTAAAACAAATATATATCAATATAATTTGTCGGAATATATTTTATTGTATTTTTGTATCAGAAAAACAATTTATTATTCAAATAACTTTACTTATGCTAAAGCAAATAATATTTATCATAACCCTGTTAATCACCCTTGGATTATTTTCTTATACTCTAACCAAATTAATTGCATTGTTTAAGCTTTGCAAACCATTTCCAATAAAAGACTTTGGAAAGCGATTTATAATGATGCTTAAAGTAGCTTTAGGACAAAGCAAAATATTCCGCAAACCGGTTTTGGGTTTAATGCATGCTTTAGTATTTTGGGGGTTTTGTGTAATTTCAGTAGGTAGTTTAGAAATGGTATTGGATGGCATAAGTGGCAGCGACAGATCTTTGGCATTTCTATCCGTATTATATGATTTTATAATGGCTTCGGGAGATATTTTTGCAGCAATAGTATTGATAATGATTGTTATGTTTATTGGAAGAAGGGCATTACTGAATGTCAAAAGATTTACAGGAATTGAAATGACCCATAAAAACCATGTTGATGCTTATATTGCACTAACAATGATATTATTATTGATGGTTTCGCTACTCGGAATGAATACATTCTATGTATCGCTTCATACTGATGAAATGGTAGGATATTATCCGGTAAGCAATTATTTATCAGCTTTTGTTACAAATATGGATACAGCAAATTTATTTGTATTTCATGAAATTTTCTGGTGGATGCACATACTTTTAATATTTGCTTTTGCCAATATGTTGCCTTATTCCAAGCATTTTCATGTATTCCTGTCAGTTCCCAATGTGTTTCTGAGCAGGTTGGAACCGTTGGGAAAACTTTACAATATGGATAATATTACCAAAGAAGTAAAGATGATGATGAATCCTGAAACTGCTTTTGCAGCAGCTGATGGAAATACCGTTCCCGAAAGATTTGGAGTTAAGGATGCTGAAGATGTAAACTGGAAAAATTATTTTGATGCTCTAACTTGTACACAATGCGGAAGATGCACTTCTGTTTGTCCGGCTAATATAACAGGCAAAAAGCTTTCGCCACGCAAACTTATGATGGATTTAAGAGAAAGAATGAAAGAAAAAGGGCCATCAATTATTAAAAATGGTAAAGATTTTAATGATAATAAATCACTTAATAAAGAATATTTCTCTTATGAGGAAATCTGGGCTTGTACAACTTGCAATGCTTGTGCTCAGGAATGTCCGGTTAATATCAATCATCCTTCTTTAATTATTGATATGAGAAGATATATGGTAATGGAAGAAGGATTAGCTCCTTCTGGCATTAAATCTGCATTTACCAATGTAGAAAACAATGGGGCTCCATGGCAGTTTTCCCCCGAAGATCGTTTATTATGGACAAAAGAAATCAATTAGTTTTATTCAATTAATCAGTAAATCAGTTGTTATGGAATATATAGAAGTTCCGGTAATGTCGGAATGTTTTGCAAAGGGGAATAAACCGGAATATTTGTTCTGGGTAGGTTGTTTGGGATCTTTTGATGACAGGGCAAAGAAGATAAGCCGTGCATTTTGCAAGATTCTTTCGGTATGTAAAGTTGATTATGCTGTGCTTGGCAAAGAAGAAACCTGTTGCGGAGATCCGGTAAGAAGAGCCGGAAATGAAATGCTTTATCAGATGCAGTCACTTACAATCATCGAAATGCTAAAGATGTATGAAGTAAAAAAGATTGTAACTTTTTGCCCGCATTGTTTTAATACATTCAAAAATGAATACACCGACCTAGGTGCTGATTTTGAAGTAATACATGCAACTGTTTTGCTCGAAAACCTTATTGATGAAGGAAAACTGAAAATCAATTCTGACATTTTCAAGGATAATAAAATAACATATCATGATGCCTGTTACCTTGGAAGGGCAAATGACATTTATGATTCACCAAGAAATTTAATCGATAAACTAAGTGAAAACAGAGTAGAAATGGAGCGATGCAAAAGTTTTGCATTCTGTTGTGGAGCTGGAGGTGCACAAATGTTTAAGGAAGCTGAAAAGGGAAACAAAGAAGTTTTTATCGAACGTATAGAAGAAGCGATTGAAACCAAAGCTGAAATAGTTGCTACTGCATGCCCATATTGCATGGTAATGTTAACAGATGGAATCAAATACAAAAATAAGGAAGAAGAAATTGTCAATTACGATATAATTGAAATGATTGCAAAAGCATTATAATATTATATTTAATAAATCTATTTATTAGAAACATCTTTATTGAAAACTATGGTTTGATAAGTTAAGTGAGGGTATTAAATATAATTAATATATTGCTGTTCTGTAAAAAATTATCTGTATTTTTGCCATTCAGATCAAGCAATTTTAACCAGATTAAGTCTTTTCTTAAGAATCAATTGGATGAATTTTATTTTAAAAAATTTATTTGTAATTTTTTTTATCTTACTGCTTTCATTAAGCATTGAAGCTCAACAATTTTTTGTCAAAAATTACACGCTTGAGGATGGGTTGCCAACCCGTATGGTAAACGATGCCTGCCAGGATACTGAAGGTAATATGTGGTTTGCAACTTATTATGGAATTTCAAAATATGACGGGTTTAATTTTATCAACTATAATAAAAATGATGGCTTGGTTGATGTTTTTTGCAGAAAACTCAGATGTGACGAAAAAGGAATTTTATGGACTGTTCCTTATAATACTGGTGGTTCATTAGTCTTTTTTAAAAATGATAAATGGACAAAATATATTGATTTTCCAAAAAGAAACAGATATTTCGACATCACTTCCTTCGATATTATATATAAAAACAATCAGCCTGTAATATGCGTTGGATCTTATGGCGGAGTTGATATTTTTGAAAAAAACACCTGGAAACATTATGATATTTCATCCAATCCAGATTCAAATATTACAAATTCATTGATTGCAAATAATGGTAAATTTTATATTTCAACGAAAAAGGGTTTGTGTATTTATGAAAACAGTTCATTAGACTGGAGTATTAACAAAAAAATAAATCCGGATTATTTAGAAATTCTTGCGGTAAATTTTGAAGACTTTACCAAGAAGGATTATAGGTTTAAATCTCCGGATATTATGTGGGTATTAAGCAATAACTGGCTTGGATATTTGAAGAATAATGAGTTCAGATTAGCTGCAACAAATATTGTACTTCCTGTATTATCCTTATCCAATTTTCCATATATGGATTTTGACAGAAACGGGAATCTTTTTTTTGGAAATAATCTTTCTAAATACTTATATATAAAAAAAATAAACACAGCCTCACTTGTTACAACAAAGAATGGGTTTTCTTCAAAAGGAGGCTCGTCTTTGTTTATTGATAAAGAATATAATGTATGGTTTACAGATTCGAGAGGAATTGATAAAATCAGCAACACTTCTTTGTTAAATTATTTCGAATCAGATGGATTGCCAGAGAATGAGGTTACTGCAATACTTGAAATAAATAAAAATAAATTTATACTCGGACATAATAACCATCTTTCAATATTTGAAAATTTCAAATTTAAAAGTATTCAATTTCCATCAATTCAAAATAACTTAACCCGTGTTATGGATATAATAAAAGATAATGATGGAAACATTATATTTACAGCTAATAATCTGGGTGTTGGCAAGTTATTGAAAAATGGGGTAATTAAATGGATTAAAGTCGATAATTTCACTAATGCTACAGCATTATTTCAGGATAAAAAAGGTAAAATCTGGGTTGGTACTAATAAAAAATTATTTTATTTAAAAGATGATAAATTAATAGAATATGAACATAATAATATAATAAATAATAATATAAGGAAAATTTATGCTGCCCAAAATGGCGGTATTTATATTACCGGAATGAATGGATTATGGCTGATTAATGAAGATAAAGTTACAAAAATACCTTCCATTGATAAGAAAGCTGTACTTAATGTTTTTTCATACTATAGAAATAATCTCAATGTTGAATTCGTTGGGACAATGGATGGACTTTATGTAATTGAAAATGGGAAAATAGTAAAATATAAAAAAAATAATATCGAAATAAATACACCCTTATATTTTATTTTTCAAGATAAAAATGCAAATTACTGGCTTGGTTCAAATAATGGCGTATATTATTGGGATGGTAAGAGTAAGCTTGAAATATACAACCCTAATAATGGACTTGCAGGAATTGAAACTAATCGTTCGGCTGGCATAACAGACTCTTTAGGAAGAATATGGATAGGAACAGAAAAAGGCTTGTCTTGTTTTTCAGCTAGTTTTTCAAATAATAAAATTTTACCACCTAAAGTAAAACTCCTTTATTATGAAGACAGCAAAGGGTTGAAATATCCACTTAATAAAAAAACAAAAATAAATAATAATGACAATACATTAACTTTTCATTTCAGAGGACTATCATTTTATAATGAAAATTTAATACAATACACTTATAAATTAGAAGGTTTAGATAATGTCTGGCATGATGCAACTCAATCGATGCTTGACAAAATAAAATATTATAATATAAAACCAGGAAAATATACACTTTTGGTTAAAGCAAAGAATTATGCCGGTGAATGGAGTGAAACAACTAAATCTGAAACAATTACTATTCTTAAGCCTTTTTATATTTCATGGTGGTTTTTATCTGTTTCATTCATTATCATTATTCTTATTATAATGATTATAATTAGAATAAGACTTCATAATGCCTATAATAAATTACTTCTAAAGGAAATATCTGAACGCAAACATGCAGAAGAAGAAATTAAACGAAAGAGTGATCAATTAGAACTTACTAATAGGGAAAAAGACAAATTTTTTTCAATCATAGCTCATGATTTGAGAAGTCCGTTTAATGCTTTTTTAGGCTTAACAGAAATAATGGCTGAAGAACTCAATTCATTATCACAGGATGAAATAAAATCAATTGCAGAAAGTATGAAAAAATCTGCCAGAAAATTATTCAGTTTGCTCGAGAATCTTTTACAATGGTCTAGAATGCAACAAGGTATTTATGAATTTCAACCCATAAAAATAAATTTAAAATCAATAATTAATCATAATATTGACCTTTATAAGGAAACATGTATAAATAAAGATATTACTGTAATTAATAACATTAATGATAAAATTGAAATAGAAGCAGATGCACCGATGATAAACAGTATTGTAAGAAATTTAATTTCAAATGCCGTTAAATTTACACCCAGAAGTGGTTATATTACTATCTTTTCAAAAAATATCGATGATAATAAAGTGGAGATATATGTTCAGGATACAGGTATCGGAATGAGCGAAGACTTTAAGAAAAAATTATTCAGGATTGATGAACAAACAAGCAGGACAGGTACAGAAGGAGAAGCAAGTACAGGTTTGGGTTTGTTGCTTTGTAAGGAATTTGTTGAAAAACATGCAGGAATCATCAAAATTGAAAGCGAAGAAGGAAAAGGAAGTATTTTTTCATTTACTATGAAGTTGCTAAACCAATAAGAGAAATTATCGTTAACGTCCCAGTTCACGCAAATTATTCAAAATTATCATAAGATCATTCTGTAACTTATAATCACGTGAGTATAATAAGTTTATCTTTTCAACAGTTTCCGTTGTAATTATTTTATTTTTCAGCAAATCACAAGTATTTAATATCCCTTTTTTTATTACAGGCAATTTATCCCTTTTGTTATCGGATCTTTGGTAATAACCGACCCAGGTTTTTCTAGCTATCAATACATTAAATATATTTCTGATAAAACCTATCGGTTTCTTTTGAAATAATAAAAACATTGGCAAAAATACCAACAGCATAAAACTGATGATAAAATCAAGCATTCTTTTGTTTCGTTTATTTTGAGATTTGTTAATCGCATTAATGTCAATAACATATAAATCACCTGATGTATTTATTGAATTGCTGCCAATTAAAAACAAACTTTCGGGTGGTGCAATTTTATAATCAATGGTTTTAGATTTCAACTCCGACATATTGCTGATAATATCTGAAGCACTTATACTTTTTGAACAGAAAATAACCTCATCAATTTTATAAATATCAACAATATCATTAATTTGTGAAACAGTGCCGATAAAATTCTTGTTATTTTGCGAATCGATAAGACTTACCAACCCTATAAAACCGTGATTTATACCTGTTTTTCTTAATAAATCAGCAACTCTTTCTGCTTCATCTATATCACCAATGATTGCAAATCGTTTATTAATATTTTCACCTATTTTAAAAGCTTTAATTCCTGAAAAATGCAGGGCAAAGCGAGTAATAAGCAAAGATATAATACACCAGAAAGCACCTAAAAATATTAATGCCCTTGAATAACGTAAAGAAATATCCTGAATAGCATAAATGACTAATATTACAACTGTTCCAATTGCTATACCCTGCAAGATTCTTGAAACTTTATGTGGTTTTTCATATCCTCCAACCAAATAGAAGGAAAACAACCAGATTAAGATATAAACAGGAACAATTATAAATATATATTCTTTTGGATAATACTCATGATTAACCGAAAAAAAATAATGCGACCAATAATTTTTAATAAAATAAAACCCTATCCAGATTATTCCTGCATCAATAATCGGAAGTAATATGCTGCTGAAAAACCGTTTTAAAACAGATAAAGATGCTCTTATGTAAATAGCGAAATTTATAAATAATGAAAATAATCTGGCATTTTTTTGAGAAAAGTGTTTTTTAGCAAAGATAATCATTGCATTATAAAAAATAAACACATAATTTACGCTGCTCTTTTTTGTACTTTCGCCTTTATAATGTATAATTCTGGTTTCGGGAAAATAGATATTTTTGTAACCAGCTTTAATAATACGATACGATAAATCAATATCTTCGCCATACATAAAAAAATCTTCATCGAGATAACCTACTTTATCCAAAACACTTTTTCGCATAAGCATAAAAGCACCGGCTAAAATATCAACTTCATGAATTTCATCATTATTCAGATAACTAAGATGATATTTACCAAATTTTCTTGACTTGGGAAATAACTTTGATAGTCCGAAAACTTTATAAAATGCAACTTCCGGAGTGGGCAACCCACGTTTGGATTCAGGTAAAAAATGACCTTTTCCATCAATCATCTTAACTCCTAATCCACCTGCTTCCTTATTACCATCCATGTAGTTTATTACTTTTGAAAAAGTATCACTTTCAACTACAGTATCTGGGTTTAATAATAAAATATACTCTCCTTTTGCTTCTCTTATTGCTTGATTATTAGCTTTAGAAAATCCTCTATTGTCCTTATTCTCTATTAAAATAAGCTGAGGAAATTTCTCTTTAATCATTTTCACCGAACCATCAACAGAATTATTGTCAACAACAAATATTTCGTATTCAATATCTTTACAAGCTAAATAAACAGAATGTAAGCATTGCTCCAAAAAATATTCAACATTATAATTTACAATAACTATTGATAACTTCATCGCTGTTAGTGCATTGGAATTAATAACGCAACAACAATGCCTAATATCACAATAGCAAATTTCTTGATATTATACTGATGATCTTCACTGGTTTCGAACAAAATGGAAGTAGATACATGTAGAAAAATACCAACAACAATTCCCATAATAATGCTGAAATAAGATTCAAAATCATGAATAAATTCATGACTTAACATGCTACTTAATAATGAGCCGGCAGGAGTCATTAAAGCAAAGATTCCGAGTAAACCAAATGCTTTCTTTTTGCTCATTCCTGATTGTATGAAAACACTCATTAAAACAAAAGAAATGGGTATATTATGAATAATAATTCCGATAGTAAGTGAATGCTGGATACTTTCCAGATCATGATTATGCATTCCATGGATTAAAGGCATCCCTTCCAAAAAAGAATGCAAACAAATCCCTATCATTAATCCAATTGGGGCTACTTTTGGAAAATGAACGCTATGATCATGTTCTTCGCAACATTCATGAGCATGACCATGTCCGTGTTCAATCCCTTTAGTTAAAAGTTCCAGTAAAAGCTGCAAAACAAAGCCAAACAATATATAAATACCCGCTTTGTATAATCCTCCGGAAAAAACCTCGGGAACTAAGTTTAAAAAACTTATAGCCAATAAAAAAGCACCACTAAATGCTAAGATTAATTTTAAAACTTTTGGATTTTCTGTTTTAAACAGAAATATGGCTCCTCCACTGATTATTATAGTGATAAATAAGATAAAATAGATAAATATCTGTTCCATGGCGATTTCTTTTTAATTTGCAAAGTTAAACAATAAAGTTTGGAGTGCCTAAAGTTTGAAGAAACTTAAATAAAAAAACAGCAAAAAACTTTTGAATACGATTTTTTTATATTGAATTATAATTTATTAGCCTGATATTTTCTTTATTGCCAATCCGATATTTTCTACTAAATCATTTGCAATTAATGATTCTTCAGCATACTTTTCTGCATAGATATCGCCTGCCATACCGTGAAGATAAATTCCTAAAACTGAGGCTTCAAAAGAAGTATAACCCTGAGCGAGAAAACCAGTTATAAATCCGGTTAATACATCGCCACTACCTCCTGTTGCCATGCCGGGATTTCCGGTTGAATTGAAAAAACATTTACCTTCGGGAGTAGTTAATGCAGTATTGGCACCTTTAAGTATAATAAATACTTTATGTCTGACAGAAAATTCCCTTTGTAATCTGTTGCGGTCAAAATCATTTTCAACCTTGTGTGTCAGTCTTTCAAATTCTTTGAAATGAGGTGTTAAAATACTGTTTTCGGGAACATATTGCATCCATGTTTTATGTTCACTCACTATATTTAGTGCATCAGCATCTATTACCATCGGGTTTTTTGAATTAACCAATAACTCCTGAAAAGCCTGATGAGTTTTTACATCCTGTCCTATTCCTGGTCCTATTCCGATAACATCATATTTTTCAACATGATGAATACATGAAATGCACTTATCATCAATATCGGTTTCAACCATAGCCTCTGGAACTGAAATTTGTAAAATATCCAGTCCGAGTTTAGGACAATGAACAGTTATTAAACCAGCACCTGCTCTTAAACATGCCCTTGATGCCAATACAGCAGCTCCCATTTTACCAATACTTCCAGCTACAATCAATGAATGACCGTAATTTCCTTTATGTGCAAATTTAATTCTTGGCTTATATATTTTCTTAACTAATTCTTTGGTAATAAAATAATTATCTGTTGTAGTATTCTTGATGAAATCAGCAGATAATTGAATAGGTAATACAATCCAGTTTCCAACATATTTATTATTCTGAGGGAAAAAAAATGCTAATTTTGGTAATTCAAAACTTAGCGTAATGTCGGCATTTATGATTACATCCATTGGTTTGTTGCTTTTATCGGCAAATAAACCGGAAGGCAGATCAATAGCAATCTTTTTGTTTTTCAAGCAATTTATATATTCAATAACTTCAGCAATCAAACCATTTGTTGGGTTGCTTAAGCCCGAACCCAATATTGAGTCAATAATGATTTCATGTTCGGAAATATCAGAAATATCTGCAACAGAATTAATATAAGTGATTGGAACGAGTGTTTCCTGTAATCGTTTTAGGTTAATATCAAAATCCATACTTTGATTTTTGGAATGATTGATAATAAAAACCTTTGATTTTGAACTGATTTCATACCACATTCGGGCAATTGCCAGTCCATCACCTCCATTATTTCCCAATCCACAAAAGAAAGTAAGTCCGGTAAATATATCAAAATGTTCTTTTAACCAGTTTGTACATTGATTAGCTGCTCTTTCCATCAAATCAACCGATGGTATAGGCTCATTTGCAATTGTATATTTATCGGCCGCTCTTATTGATTCTACACTTAATATTTTCATCATTTTTTTTTGTAAAATTACAAAATCTAATCACTATAAAACAAAAAAGGCTCAGTATATGAGCCTTTTTTTACAAAATGATATTTTTTTTAATTAATTCCACCTACTAAATAGAGGTTGCTATTATTTCGGTATCCAGATTGATTGGTGTACCAATCCCAAGGATTCCATGTAGTAACCCAATTTCCAAATTGCAGGTGAGCATTTATTATGTCAGCTTTTTCGATAGGGTAAATAAATTTTTCTTCAAGACATATTGCCCAAGTAAGACCTGTTTTTGATTTATAGGATGGATCCATTGCTACCATTTTGGTATTTGGTGCATTATCAAAATAGAAATAAGGAGTGTTATCATCAAATGTTTGTGCCCAAGTATAAGATGCTTTGGAAGTTGGCCAGTTATAAGAGCAGTGAATTTCACGTGATCTGTCGCCGTTTACAATCATAAAAGGATTGCTTAACGGGAATCCAAAATTCCAGATGTTTTTAGGAGTAGTTAACAAAACGGTAATTGTAACTGTAGGATTTTCAACATAAGGTTTTGTAGGATCTGTATTGCTTTGTTTTGCAACTCTCCATGCATCATCAAACACGATAAAAGATGGTCCGTTGGTTTGTCCTTCTTCTAATCCCTTTACATTTACAGGAAATTTATTATTTATTGAACCGGTTACACTTGCAATATCTGAATATTGTAAACCCCAGTCGAATTGAATTCCAAATCCATTATGGAAGCCTGCTCCACAACCTCTTGGAATAAATTTATAAACGATTTTTGTAACATCTCCATTTTCATCTGTTGTAACATCAACATTATAATCCAATACTAAATCATTGAAATCGAAATCGCCTAAACTTGGCCAGTTATCTTCAAAAGCAATACTTCCGTATAAGTTTTCGGCAGGATAAAAGGTATGATTTTCTGCTTTGGATTTGGTAAATGTTTTTGTACTTAGGCTGATTACTGCATTTGCCTTACTTGATTTTTCGCTTGTTTCTATGTGTTTTGGATGAATAATAGTTGTGTCGGTAAGTGTAATTAACTGTACATCATTACCACAAACTACCTGAATTGTTGAGTAATAATCAGCAACCTTGATTAATGATTTATATTGTCCCTGATCATTCGCAGTTCCATTAAAAATCATTTTTCCTGAAGCTTGTGTACCTGCATAAATTTGAAATGGAGCATTGGCAACTATTTGCGAATTGTAAACGAATTGTAGATTAACCGATACTGGTCTCGATGTTGTCCATGTGAAATTGTCTGGAACTTTAAGATCTTTTGTGGCTTTTGCCTGAGCAGGTAATGGTTCTGATATGTCTTTTTTACATGAACCTAAGGATAAAATTAATCCTACGATAGCTAAATTTAAAAATAATTTTTTCATGGTGTTTTTAATTTGTGTTATAAATTTTTCACTTTTTGTTGTTAATTTAATAACACTAATTGTGTGCCAAAAAAGAAAAATAGCTTAATTCGTTGAAAACAAACAATTAAAGAAAACGAATATAAAAACAAAAAACACCCAAAAAGGGACAAACTTTCAAAATTTGTCCACAAAATAGTAGTTTGTCTATTGGAATTATTATGATTATATATTCAGGTAAAGAAATAACCAATTTAAAAGTTAACAACCTAGCTTTTTAAAAAGCAATAGAATCTGATTTCAGATAAATTATTACACAATAGAATTAATCCATTACTATTATTAATATGGATGTTATAAAAAAATAATCATTAGAATTATTAAATGCAGAATTCAAGTCACAACAGCAACTTTTTGATTTGACAAATTTAAATAGAAAAATCATAAGGAAAGAATCAATTTTGCAAAATGATTGAATTACAATATTTTAAAGCATTAATTTTTTTCTTTTTCTTTTTCTTTTTCTTTCTCTTCCTCTTCGTCCACTAATGGTTGCATATAATAATCGTCATCGTCATTCTCATCTTCCACCCATTGATATTCTACTTTCTGAGGACCTTCATCCTTAAAATAAAAGGCAAAAATTAATCCAGCAATTAAGCCCATAAGATGAGATTCCCATGATATTTCCTGCTGAAAATTATTTGGGAAAATACCCCATATTAATCCACCATACAAGAAAATAACAAACATAGACAGAGCCATCAAACGATTGTGTTTGCGCAAAATACCGCTTACAAAAATAAAGGCAAACAATCCGTAAATCAATCCACTAGCGCCAATATGCCATGCCGGACGGGCAATTACCCATACCCAAACATCGGTCGTAAAATAAATAAATAAAAAGATTTTCAATGCTATTTCTTCATAAAAATAAAACAAGGCAGCACTAAGCACAAATAGTGGAATTGTATTGGCATACAAATGATTTAAGTCAGAATGAATAAGCGGAGAACAGATTATTCCCCATAATCCTTCGGCTTTGAGCGGATAAATTCCTAAAAATCCAAGATTAATATTAAAAATAATTTCACCAAGCTTTATTAGCCAAATTATTAATACGATTGCCATTGGAACAATTATGCTGTTAATTAGCTTCTTTTTTTCTGTATTCATTGTTAAGATTATGTTTGCAAATCTAAAATAAAAATCGCTTGAAATTGAAAACATCGAAAATTATTTTTCATGTATTTCAAAACAGATTTAATTATCAATTGTTTAACACTCTTTAACAAAAAATGAAGTTCCGTTTTATCGAAAACAATGCATTAACTACTTAATTATTCATAATTTTGAAAATTAAAAATATACTAAAATGCCAAATAAAAGAAATATACTGATTTATGCAATTATTGCAATTGTAATGGTTTGTTTTTCAAAAGCGTATGCACAGGATTATGATCCAAAGAAAACAGATCAGAAAATAAACTATGCTTTACAACTTATTAGATTTGCGTATGTTGACAAAGTAGATGAACCTAAATTGGTTCAAGATGCAATCGTTAACATGCTAAAAGAAATGGATCCACATTCTGTTTATATTTCAAAAGAGGAATTAGATAAAATGAACGAGCCATTGGTTGGCAATTTTGATGGAATTGGAGTTCAGTTTCAGATTCTTAATGATACAATTTATGTTGTAGATGTTATTACGGGAGGTCCTTCGGAAAAAGTGGGAATCATGGCAGGGGATAGAATTACAGCAATAGACGACAAACCTGCTACAGGAGATTCAATTAACAACAGCTATGTTTTTAGTAAGTTGAGAGGTAAAAAGGGAACTCTTGTTAAGGTTTCTGTTTTGCGAAAGAATAAAAACAGAATTTTAGATTTTTCAATTACGCGCGATAAAATTCCATTAACCAGCATTGATGCAACATTTATGGCAACACCAGAAGTTGGTTATATCCGTCTTGATCGTTTTTCGAGAACTTCCATGGATGAATTTCGTGTGGCTCTGGCAAATTTAAAAGCTCAGGGAATGAAAGATTTAATCTTCGACTTACGTGGTAATTCAGGTGGTTTTATGGATATTGCCATCGACTTGGCGGATGAATTTCTTACAACCGACAAACTTATAGTATATACGGAAGGTCTTTCAAGCCCCAAACAGGATTACAAATCAACTATTAAAGGTGGTTTTGAAAAAGGAAAACTAGTTATAATCATAGATGAAGGTTCTGCTTCTGCAAGTGAAATTGTTTCTGGTGCAATTCAGGATTGGGACAGAGGATTGGTTGTTGGCCGTCGTTCGTTTGGCAAAGGACTGGTTCAACGTCCTTTCGACTTGCCCGATGGTTCTGTTATCAGATTGACTACTGCCCGATATCATACCCCTACCGGGCGTTGTATTCAGAAATCTTATAGTGATGGTTTGGATAATTACTATAGCGATTTTATGAAAAGATATAACAGCGGAGAATTACTGAGTGCAGACAAGATTAAATTTCCAGACTCTTTAAAGTACCAAACAAACAATAAAAGAATCGTTTATGGTGGTGGCGGAATTATGCCCGATATTTTTATTCCGATGGATACTTCAAAAATTAATGATTATTTCATCGATGTTCGTCGAAAAAATGTATTAAACGATTTTACAATGGATTTCATTGATAATAAAAGAGAAGAATTGTTAAAGAAATATCCTGATTTCAAAAAATTTCAATCAGATTTTGTTATGGATATGGATTTTATGAATCAGTTTGCAAAAGCAGCCGAAAAAGCTGGAGTAAAAAAGAACTCAATAAATGCCGAAAAGATAAATCTAATGCTGAATCAATATCTTCAGAAAATAAAATCTGACACAACATTAACACTAAAATACAATAATTACAATGATTTAGCAACTTATCTTGCATCTGATTTTGAAAACTTTAAAAAGGAAATATCTACTTATGCAAAAAATGAAGATGAAACAAATTTCAAAGCATCAGAAAATTCTGATAAATTTATGTCATATCAGTTAAAAGCTTTAATAGCAAGAAATTTGTATGATATGAATTCATATTATCAAATCATAAAAGATATTGATGATGCTT
>CAZYEM010000014.1:9389-27643 GCA_964646395.1 uncultured Bacteroides sp. | reverse complement strand
GAACCTGTATTTAAAGTTTAGGAAACTTCCGTTCTATCCGTTGAACTACGGGACCCAAATTTTTTGCAAAGATATAAAAAATTTATTTCCTTTAAAGTTCATTATGCAGACTACTTTATTTCGCTTCCATTTTTTACAGCTTCAGTTGGCGAAACAAAGCAAAGTTTCCCATCACTGTTTTCGGCCATCAATATCATCCCTTGCGATTCTATTCCTTTCAGATTTTTTGAAGCAAGATTTACCAATATGCTAACTCTTTGTCCAATAATATTTTCAGGTTCGTAATATTCGGCTATTCCGGAAACTACTGTTCTTTGGTCGATACCGGTATCAATTTTCAGTTTAAGAAGTTTCTTTGTTTTAGGTACTTTCTCTGCTTCAATAATAGTTCCT
This sequence comes from uncultured Bacteroides sp., assembly GCA_964646395.1. Lineage (GTDB taxonomy): Bacteria > Bacteroidota > Bacteroidia > Bacteroidales > JACABE01 > JACABE01. The sequence continues at coordinate 27,250 of CAZYEM010000014.1, read as the reverse complement.
ACCCTAATATCAATTTTTGCAAAATCATCATATTCAATATTTCCTTTTGAAGGTTTTGCTTGATAATTAGCAGTTTCATTTTCTTTTTTTGTATCTAAAAGTTTTTGAACCTGTTGTTCAATTTCAGCATCTTCAATACGTTGAAACAGAAAACTTGCTTCTCCTAACTGTTGATTTTCAGAAATCAAATCCGTTCTTCCTGCTTCATTCCATTTTTGTGGATTCATAGTAAGCATTTTACATAATTTCTGAGCAGTAAATGGTAGAAAAGGTTCGCATAGTATACTTAGATTTGCACAAATCTGTAATGAAATATTCAATATTGTTTTTACCCTGTTTTCATCCGTTTTAAATATCTTCCAGGGTTCATTCTCAGTAAGATATTTATTTCCCAAACGGGCAAGGTTCATCATTTCATTTATTGCTTCCCTGAAACGATAATTCTCAATACTCGAAGCAATACGTTTTGGAAAAGCTTTTATTTCTTCAATAGCTGCCTTATCTATTTCATTTAATTCACCTAAAGCAGGAACTGTTCCATTGAAATATTTGTGAGTTAACACCAAGGTTCTGTTTACGAAATTACCAAAAATCGCCAACAATTCATTGTTGTTTTTTGCCTGATAATCTTTCCATGTAAAATCATTGTCTTTTGTTTCGGGAGCATTGGCACATAATACATAACGCAATTCATCCTGTTTGCCGGGAAATTCGAGCAAATATTCGTGTAACCACACTGCCCAGTTGCGTGAAGTGGAAATTTTATCACCTTCCAGATTCATAAATTCATTGGCAGGAACATTTTCGGGCAAAATAAAACTACCTTCAGCTTTTAACATGGCTGGAAAAATAATACAATGAAAAACAATATTATCCTTTCCAATAAAATGAACCAATTTGGTTTCCTTGTCTTTCCAATATTTTTCCCATTCCGGAGTAAGTTCTTTGGTAGCTGAAATATAACCGATAGGAGCATCGAACCAAACATATAAAACTTTTCCTTCGGTGCCTTCTATTTCTTTAGGAAGTTTTACACCCCAATCCAAATCGCGTGTAACGGCTCTGGGATGCAAACCCTGATCCAGCCATGATTTACACTGACCATAAACATTTGTTTTCCAATCTTCCTTATGACCAACAAGAATCCATTCCTTTAAAAAATCTTCATACTTTTCCAAGGGTAAAAACCAATGTTTGGTTTCTTTCATAACGGGAGCATTACCACTTATGGCTGAGCGTGGATTGATTAAATCAGTTGCATTTAAAGATGTTCCGCATTTTTCGCATTGGTCACCATACGCTTTTTCGTTTCCACAATGCGGACAAGTACCTGTTATATATCTATCTGCAAGAAACTGATTGTTTTCTTCATCATAATATTGCATCGAAAACTTCTCAATAAAGTCACCTTTTTCATATAATGTCCTGAAAAATTCATCAGCTGTTTCGTGATGAATCGGGTTTGAAGTTCGTGAATAAATATCGAAAGAAACTCCAAATTCCTGAAATGATTGCTTGATAATTCCATGATATTTGTCAACAATTTCCTGAGGAGTAACTCCTAATTGTCTTGCTTTGATTGTAATTGGAACACCATGTTCATCGGAACCGCCAATAAAAACGACATCTTTATTATTTGATCGTAAATATCGTACATAAATATCAGCGGGAACATAAACTCCTGCGAGATGTCCGATATGAATAGGTCCATTAGCATAAGGAAGTGCAGATGTAATTGTGTATCTTTTAAATGTCATTTTATTAATATTAAACGGTTGAAAACTTTAACATACATTTAGATTTTTCAGCTAAAATAATTTGTATTTTGGCTATCGCAAACCGGGTGCAAAGATAAGGATTTTTCAAGTATTATAAATAGGGTTGTAACTAATAATAAATCAATACGAATGCGGAGAAAGAACAAGAAAGGCAGTAGCTTGTTAATTGGAATAATTGTATTAATAATTACAATTTTCGCAGGTGCGGATTATGATATGAAAAATAATGTGATGTCAATTTCGCATTTAAATTATGCTGCCGGTAAATTAACAAATTATGAAAATACATTTGTTCCTGATACAAGAAAAATCAATTTTATTGATAGTTTGCTCACCACTTCATATAAAAAAGGCTTATTTAACGGAACCATCCTTGTTGCAGAAAAAGGGAAAATATTATATGCAGGTGCTTTTGGTTATAGTAACCTGAAAACGAAAGATACATTAAGCGTTAATACTCCATTTCAGTTGGCATCGGTTTCAAAAATGTTTACAGCTGCTGCCATTATGCTTTTAAAAGACAAAGGTTTATTGGATTATGATGATGATTTGAGACTCTATATTCCTGATTTTCCAACCACTGGAATTACCATACGGAATCTTTTAAATCATCGCTCGGGTTTGCAAAATTATATTTATGTTGCCGATAAATATTGGGATAGAACTAAAGTTTTAAACAATAGCGACATTCCGCTATTATTTAAAAACAACAACATCAAACCTTACTCACCTCCTAATCATCATTTTACTTATTGTAATACGAATTATGCGTTATTGGCTTTAATCGTTGAGAATATAAGCGGATTCAGCTTTCCCGATTTTATGAAAACATTTATTTTCAATCCGCTTAAGATGAATAATTCATATGTTTTCAGTAAATCAGACAATAACTTTGTACCTGGAAGTGCAACTGGTTTTTCTTACTATTATCGCGGAGGTATGAAAGCAGAAATTCACGATTATCTGGATGGCGTAACCGGCGACAAAGGAATGTATTCCAGCGTGGAAGATTTGTTTTTATTCGATCAGGCATTATACAATTGTCCATTTATGAAAAAGTCAACTGTTGAAGAAGCATTTCAACCTTCACCAGATGATAATGGGAAAAACAAAAAGTATGGATTTGGCTGGCGTATAAGGATTAGCGATGATAATAAGAAAGAAGTCTATCATTATGGATGGTGGAGAGGTTTTCGCACTTATTATATCAGGGAAATGTCTGATAAAATTACGGTTATTTCCTTAAATAATCGCTCTAATGTTCATATAAACAGTATCTTATGTAAAATATTGTGGTATGGAGATAAAAGCAATAATATTGAATCTCAGGAAGAAACCGATGAATAACAATGAATTAAAATGCAAACACCACCAGAATTAATTCAAGGAGATAAAATTGCCATTATTGCAACTGCCCGAAAAATTTCTCAGAAAGAAATAAAACCTGCTGTAGAATTATTAACTAAATGGGGATTCGAAACCGTTTTCGGACGAAATTTATTCAGAGAATACAATCAGTTTGCCGGTACAGATAAGGAAAGATCTGAAGATTTACAATGGGCTTTGGATGATGAAAATATTAAAGCAATTTTAATTGCAAGAGGTGGCTTTGGTACTGTAAAAATTATTGATAGTATTGATTTTTCCAGGTTTGTTCAAAAGCCTAAATGGATAATAGGATATAGTGATGTTACCGTTTTGCATTTACATATACATAAAAATTTCAGTATAGAGACTTTGCATGCAACAATGCCAATAAATTTTCCTGAAAACGGAGCTGAAGACAGTAGCTTAATATCCCTCAAAAAGGCAATAACTTCAGATGAGTTAAGTTATGTGTTTCCTTCATTTCCATTGAATAGAGAAGGAGAAGCAGAAGGAATTTTAATCGGAGGTAACCTTTCCATAATTTATAGTTTGTCTGCCACAGAATCAGATATTAATACCGATGGAAAAATTCTTTTTATCGAAGATTTGGATGAGTATCTTTATCACATTGATCGCATGATGATGAATTTGAAAAGAAGTGGGAAATTGACAAATCTGGCAGGCTTGATTGTTGGTGGAATGTCGGAAATGAATGACAATACTATACCTTATGGCAAAACAGCAGAAGAAATTGTTTACGAAGCAGTTGCTGAATATAGTTATCCGGTTTGTTTTCAGTTTCCTGCCGGGCATAAAGCTGAAAATAATGCATTGATTTTCGGAAGAAATGTGAAAATAACTGTATCGAATGCACAATGTATTTTAGATTTTGAGAAAAGTCTGGATTCAGAGAAAAGTATAAAGAAATTATTTAATCGCTCGAAAGGTATTATTATAGCAATTAGTGGATTTTTTGTATTTATCTATATGCTTCTAAAACTCATTAATTATTTACTTCGTTAAAACAATTGAAAATGGCAGAACACAATGAATTAGGTGAATCAGGTGAAAAACTTGCACAAAAATTCTTAAAGGAAAAAGCGTATGAAATATTAGCAACAAACTGGCGGTTTGGATCCGATGAAATTGATATTATTGCCAAACATAACGGATTTCTGGTAATTGTTGAAGTTAAAACCCGTTCTACCAATGCATTTGGTGAACCGGAAGTTGCAGTAACCAAACAAAAGCAAAGATTTTTAATAAGGGCAACACAAAACTATATAAATCAGAACAATATAAACGAAGAAACCAGATTTGACATTATTGCAATTGTTTCAAAAAATGGTAAAAATACAATTCATCATATCGAAGATGCGTTCTATCCTACAATAGGTTAATATATTTTAACAACGTATTAATTTATATTTATATGCTTTTTTAAAAAAAAGTATTAATTTTGCAATAAAAATAAACATTAATAAACTAAAATAAATAAAAATGAGAAAGTTAACTCTTTTATTATTGTCTTTAGCATTTGTTTCTACAATTTATGCTCAAAAAGGCGAGCAAGTTTCTGAGAAAAAGTTTCAGAAAAATGCTAACATTATCAATTCAGATTTAGTAAACACTCCCAAAAGTGTTAGTTCAACTAAATCAACCACAATACTTTCTGTTTTAGATGAAGGTTTTGAAGGAACTACTTTTCCTCCTACAGGATGGACAAAAACCAATGGAACAAGTAATACAAGTTATCAATGGACAGTTGGTACTGCTGCTCAATCTCAAACAGGATCAAAATGCGCAAGGGTTTTATGGGATCCAGCATTAGCACCACAAAACGAATGGTTAATTTCTCCATCGGTTAATTTAACTACATTAACCAATCCTGTTTTAGAATTTGGATGGAGTATGAGCTATGATTATTCTGTAAGTCCATACAATAATTATGATTTCAGAGTAAAAGTAAGTACAAATGGCGGAACTACATGGACTACCTTTTTTACTGAAGATTCAGTTGGTACATTTGGAGAATTTGTTTATAAATTAGCTAGTCTTAATCTTTATAATTATGCAACAGCTACTGATTTTAAAGTTGCTTTCCAATATCAAGGTGCTGATGGTTATAACTTATTTGTTGATAATGTATTTATTGGTGAATTAGCAGCCAATCGTATGGAAATTCAAGAAACATGGAGTGGTTTTGTTTCATTTGATGCTCCTTTTGAATGGAGTGGTTATACACAGATTCCTTTTGGTCAAAGTTTTCCTGCATCTTTTGCAGCTGATATTAATAATGCAGGTTCTGCAACACAGAATAATGTAAATCTAACAGTAAAAGAATTAGTTTCAAACACTTCCTTAACTTCAACCAATGCATCTCCAATTTCAATTGCCTTCCAACAGCATGATACTATTGAAGTTACCAACGTTGTTACCATTCAGAATCAAGGTAATTATAAGTTTGTAATGTATGCAAGCAGTGATTCTGTTCTTTCATCTTACCATAAAGATACTGCAAAAGTTACTGTTAACTCTGATGTTAATGGTTTATTCTCAAGAGATAATAACAATTACGACGGATGGCGTACATGGAATGGAACAACAGCTGGTGTTGTTGATGCTTATCAAATAGCTAACTTGTATGAAATTACACAAAACACCAATGCACTTTCCATTTCTTTTGTTGTAGCTGGTGGTACTACTATCGGAGCAAATACAAGAGTAATGCTTTACGAAGGTTGGGGTCGTAATCTGATTGCTGAATCTGATTATCATTCTGTTACATCAAGCGAAATCAATAATAGTTTATCTGCAAATCCTATTGAATTAAATTTACCATTTACTATTGGAACTCCGGTTTTACACAAAGATTCTGTTTACTTTGCTGCTGTTCAGGCTATGGGTGGTTCTGATTCTTTATGGATAGCAATTGGAACAACTAATCAACAACCTAATTATACCATGTATATTTATGATACTGATAATAAATGGTATTATTATCCAAAAGGAAATGATCCTTGTATGATCAGATTAAAAACATCAACAGCAACAAGTGTTAATGAATTAGATAACTCATCATTCAGTTTGTTCCAAAATACTCCTAATCCTGCATCTGTTTCAACCAAAATATCTTATCAATTAAACAATCGTGCAGATGTAACGATTTCAATTACTGATATTACAGGAAGAACTATTATGACTTTAAACAAAGGAATTCAAAATAGAGGAAATTACAATGAAGAAATTAATTTAAGCAAATTTTCTTCAGGAACTTATTTCTATACCTTAAAAGTTGGTGAAAATCAAAAAACTAAAAAATTGATTGTAAAATAATCAGTTATATTTATTTAATTATAAAAAAAGCAGCTCGTTTTAAACGGGCTGCTTTTTTTAATTAGATAATAATATAAATTTGAAAAGCTTAAAGATATAAACAGCTGCATTCCAATAGTTCTGAATAAGCATATTAAATAAAAGAACGATAATAAAAAGGATTTAATATGCAGGATTTCTAAGAATTGCTTTTCCTTCGTCGAACTTCATTTTTAACCTCATCCCCTATTGTGACTGTAGCTTTTTAAATTTTATTAGCCTCAAAAATCTAATTTTTCAGAACCCCTCTATAGTTACAATTACGATTAGTCTTTCTTTTTATTCGGTAAATTCCAAAGTATATACTTTATCTATTGAAAATATGATTTTAAAGGGAATTATTACTGTTTCAAATATCTGATTATTTTATGTTTATTATTGATTTTAAATTTGTTCAAAAAAAATTAATAACCAATAATACATATAAAAAAATGAAAAGAATTTCCATTATGTTGATTTCTGTTTTGTTTGTTATAAACATTTCAGCTCAAAATGATTTTTTAGAATCACGAAGAATAGACCAAAGTTCTAAAAATAGTATTAATTGCAGTAGATATATCGGTAAAAACATCGTTTTTTCCGATGAATTCAATACAAAATCAAATTTAATAAATGAAAATTTTGAGGGAACTACATTTCCTCCTACAGGTTGGACAAAAACCAATGTTGCGTCAAGTGCTGTAAACCAATGGAAAAGAGATAATTTATCTCCACATACAGGTAGTTGGGGTGCCCGGATTGAATATTCTCCGTCTAATCAGAATGAATGGCTGATTAGCCCATCGATAGATTTGACCACATTAAATGTACCCGTAATTGAATTTTGGTGGAATACAAGTTATTACTGGGGAGTTAGCCCTAACAATAATTTCGATTTTAAGGTAAAAGTAAGTACAAACGGAGGTACAAGCTGGACAATAATCTGGACTGAAGATAGTGCCGAAACTTTCGAAAGTTGGGAATATTATAAAAAAGAAATTAGTCTTACTCAATATCAAACTGCTACTGATTTTAAGGTTGCATTTCAATATATAGGATCTGATGGTGGCGATTTGTATATTGATGATATTAAGATTGGAGAACTACCTGTTAATAGGATAGAATATAAAAAAATATGGGCTGGTACTTCCAATTATCTTGATCCTATTGAACGTTGGAGTGGTTATTCAAAAATTCCATTTGGTCAAAAGCTAAGTGTTGGGTTGGGAGCTGATATTAAAAATACCGGAAGTGGTACTCAAAACAACTTGGTTTTACATGCCAAAGAATTAACAAGCAATTCGGAAGCTCAATCAAACAGTTACAATCTGGGAATGTTTACTAACGATACATTGGAAATAGATTCGCTTATAACTTTCGAAAATGTTGGTAACTACAAATTAACACTTTACACAACTTCTGATTCCATAATCCATAATGCTTATGCAGATACCTTTAATATAAATGTAAACAAAACACCTTTAACTATTGGAGCAAATACTGTTAATTTAGGCGTATATTCGCGTGACAACAATTATTATGACGGTTGGGGTACCTGGGGTGGTATTGAATCAGGGAGTACAAAACCATTCCAATTTGCTAATTTATACGAGATAAACGAACCAACTTACGCTTCGTCAATAGAGGTTGTACTTAGTGGATTAACTAAGCCAAATACAACAATAAAAGCAATATTATACAGAGGTTGGAATTGGGATTCAAAGGATGTTGTTGCAGAATCTGAATATCACATCATTTCTCAAAACGAAATTCCAGCTGGAGTTGGATCTAATCCTGTAGCTATTAATTTATTCTTTAATAACAATGAAACACCTTTGCTACAAAAAGATTCTGCATATTTTGCTACAATTCAAGGTTTTGGTGGCTCAGATACCGTTTATATTGCTATTGGTAGTCAAATTCCTCAACCAATACTTACTTCATTTGTCTATGATTATGCATCTAATTCTTGGAAATGGTCTGATGTACAGAACGATCCCAAAATGATCCGGTTAAAAGTAGTTGATCAGCCGGTTTTTGTTGGAGTAAATGAAATATCTGACATTCAACCTAATTTATTTCAAAACACTCCAAATCCAGCAAAAGAAACAACCCGAATTTCTTATGATTTGAAAACCCAGCAAAATGTAACGCTGCAAATACTCGACTTAACAGGTAGATTAATCAGTTTTTATGAATTAGGTACCCAATCGAAAGGGTTGCATTCACAAGAAATAAATGTCTCAAACTTAACTCCTGGAATTTATTTGTACAGACTTAAAACCAATGATTATCAGAAAACCAGAAAAATGATTATCAGATAGTTGAAAAGAATTCTTAAACTTTTGTGAAGAATGTATTAAAAAACATAAACTTAACGAAGTTGTCAATTTAATATAGTCGGAATGTAACTTATAATTATATTCCGACTATGTTTTTTTAATAATCTGCTTAATTTCTATATTTTCCGGATTTAATAATTAAATACGCTGATAAGAATGAAAGCTATAAAAATGGATTAGTATTCTAAACCCAAAAAGTTTAAATTTACACCTGCAAACTAAAATGGTAATCCATCTGTACCATCTTCTACCATTGGTAATTCACCATAAAAAGGAGGCAATTCCGGATCTTTTTGATTTGATGTTGTTTCTTTCTTTATCATCCAGGCACGGGCTTCCGTAAACCATCTTCCATTACTTTCCTTGCTTTCCACATCAAAAGAAACATTTACCTTGTCTCCTACGGCTGCTTCTAATTTGCTTATTTTATCGCCCCATAAACTAAAGCAAACTTTTTTGGGATATTGGGAATCGGTTTCTATAACGAAATCTTGTTTTTTCCAAGTTCCGTTTTTACTTTCTCCTGATACTACAGGATTTATAACAATGATCTTTCCGTTTAATTCCATTATTGTTTAATGTTTTTATTAATCAGTAAAAAATATTTATTGTAGATTTGAATTATCAAATAAAGCGATATTTTAAAATGTTTATTCAAAGCAAATTATCGGATTATTTTATTATGTTGGTTTATTATTACTCAAAAAAGATTCAGCCATCAGATACCCATGAGCAGTAGCATAAATTATTGAACGTGTTTGACCTGAGCAATCACCAATTATTTTAAGATTATCAAGTTTGGAATTGTCAATAAGGTTTGAGTAAAATTTTATTTCGGGTGCATATACCAGATTATCAGGAGATGCTATTCCAGGAATAACTTTTTCAAGATTTTCGATGAAATCAACAATGCTTTCGATTATCCTGCGTGGAAATGCCAGATTAATATCACCTAGAATGTATCTGCAATTGTGTAATGTAGGCTGAACACGATAAAGATTTTTAGTACGTTTTGAATTTTTGAAGTGATCATAAGTCTGTAAAATAACTTTCCCTTTACCTGCAAGCAAATTGGAAAGTTTGGCAATATGAGAACCATATCCAATTGGATCATTGAATGGTTCGGTAAGTTGAATGGTTACCAAAATGGCAAAATTGGTATTCTTGCTTTTCTCTTTCATTTTGGCATGACCGTTTACAGTAACAAAATCATCGTAAGTTTCAGTAACTACAAAACCTGATGGATTATTGCAAAAAGTACGAACCATATAACCTGTTTTGCTTTTGTATTTTACTTTAAATTCATACATTTCCTTATTGAGATCATCTACAACGTGATCAGGAACTTCATAGCGAATACCCAGATCAACCTTGGTATTATCAAGTATCATTTCCGGATGATCTTTTAGTATGCTGCTAACTAATTTGTGCCCACTTCTTCCAACTGCAACTACTACTTTATCAAAAGCTTCATTAAACCCGTTTACAAAAATTTTTTCATCTTTAACTACAACAGATTCAATATTCTCCTCAAAACGAAACTGTACATTCTTATGCGATTTAAAATCTTCATAGATATTATATAAAACCATTTTCAGTTGATCGGTGCCAATATGATAAAAATCGGAAGTGATAGGCATAAATCCTTTTTCATAAAACTTATTATAGTAATCACTTCCGGAAAATGACTTACCGGTTTCCACATGATTATCTTCGGTATTAGCGATATAAAAATCAACCAATTTTTTCTGTAAAGCCATATCGATAATCATTTCACCACCCATTTCCGAAGAAACAAAGAGTTTTCCATCTGCTCTGATTCCCGAAATACTGGAAGAATAAATATCTTTACTTTTTTCGAACACAACGATGTCGTGTCCTTCATTTTTAATTCGTTCAATAAAGCCTATTGCGGCAGCTCCAAATCCTATTACAGCAATTTTCATTCTTTTTCTTTTTACGAAAACAATTTGTCTATTTCTTTTAAATCATTAGCTGGGATTTCTTTTTTATCGCCCAACAAATGTGTTATTAATGTTGCTTTTGCAGCAGCCTCTAGAACCTCAAGTCTATCGAAAGCCATAAGCAAATTTTCGCCAAAGCAAATAACTCCGTGATTCTCCATCAAAACCACATTTGCATTTTTGGCTGCATCTGAAATTCTTTCAGCAAGAGTTTGTGTCCCCATCAATGCATAAGGTGCATTAACAGGAATACCTATTATTGCACGGGTTTCTCCAGTTAATCTGCAGTTAATCTCTTTATTAGACGTTGCAAAAGCAGTAGCCGTAACTGGATGAGCATGAACGATGGCTTTTACATCCGGACGTGCTTTATAAACTGCAATATGCATTGCCGTTTCCATACTGGGTTTAAGATGTGGGGTAAGATTGTTTTCATTAATTTCTATTTCAGCAATTTGACTGGCTTCAATATAGCCTTTATCAATTTGAGAAGGAGTTATTACAACTACAGATCCAATTCTTTTACTTACATTTCCTCCCGAACAGGTAGTTAATCCCTTTTCATAAAGCCTTCGCATAAAAAATGCAACTTCTTCTTTTTCTTTTTCTAAATTCATGATACTAACTTTTTTATGGCTTCTCTTGTTGGTTTAATAATTCCTTTTTCAGTAATAAAACCGCTAATATATGAAGCTGGTGTTACATCGAAAGCTGGATTATATGCTTTGCTTCCAGGAGAGCAAACCAATATTCTGGAAAGTTCTCCTTTTTCATTAATTCCGGTCTGATATAAAACTTCTTCTTCGGAACGTTCTTCAATTATGATATCTTCACCACTTTCGCATTTAATATCAAATGTAGAAGTTGGTGCTGCAATATAAAATGGAATTCCAAAGGTTTTGGCAAGTATTGCTTTTTCATAAGTACCTATTTTATTGGCTGCATCACCGTTTGCCGCAATTCTGTCGGCACCAGTAATTATCATATCTATTTTATCTTTTGACATTAAGAAAGCACCGGAATTATCAGGAACAATAACATGAGGAATATTCTCATTCTGAAGTTCCCAGGCTGTTAGTCTTGCTCCTTGACTTCTTGGTCTTGTTTCATCAACATAAACAAATACTTTTTTGCCTTCTTTATTTGCATGATATATTGGAGATAAAGCACTTCCATAATCAACAAAGCCTAACCAACCGGCATTGCAATGCGTAAGAATCTGCATTCTTTCATTAATCAGTTGATTTCCATAAAATCCTATCATTTTTCCTGCTTCAATATCTTCTTTTGCAATTTGTTGGGATTCTTTTTCTGCATTCTCAACTGAAATTAAACCCGCCTGATAAACTCTTTCCGTTGCATAAAAAAGATTGCGTGCTGTTGGTCGGGTAGCTTCTATTTCAATTCTGGCATTTTCGATAAATTGCTTATTGCCTTTTGCCTGTATAAAAGCCTGAGCCATTGCAAAACCTGCTGCAGCTCCTATAGCTCCGGCTCCTCTTACAATCATGGTTTTTATTGCAGAGCAAGTTATCTGATATGTTTTTGCTTCAAAAATCTCAAAACGAAAAGGTAAAAGTTCCTGATTAATCATTTTTACCTTACCATTTTCAAACCAAATTGTAAGAAAGTGTTGATTATTTACATTCATTATTAAATATTTATAAAAATAATTTTAATTTAAAAGAAAAATTAAAGATAAAAAAAGCTCTTCCCAAAAGAAAGAGCTTCTTTATTATAAATATAAAAAATATTAAAGTTTAAAATCAACTCCCAAACCAATATAATAAGGGAATCCTAATGAAGCTCTGAGTGCTATATTGTCTTTAATATAATAGCGACAACCACCTTGAAGTATAAAACCAACACCAGATGCGTTTGCAACATTCCATCCGTCAGGTGCATCATTGCTCCAGTTAAAGTATCCTAAACCACCTTTTAAGTAAGGATCCCATCCTTCGCCTAAAAAGTCAAAATGGTAAGATGCAGCGGCCAAAACACCAACCAAAGTATATTTGTAAAAAGATTTATAAGAGGTATAGCAAATATCACCCCCGATACTCCAATTGTCGGTTAAGCCATAATCACCTGTAACTCCAAAGGCAGCTCCCCATGAAAGACCAATTGTTGGTCCTAACATTAAACTACCTTTACCATCAAATCCCTGAGCATTACTTTTGCTCATTCCTAATGCAACTAAAATTGCAACTAAAATAATTATTTTCCTCATTTGTTAATATTATTAGTTAAAATATAATGTAAAAGTAAACAAAATATTTAATTTAAAAACTGAAAAAACTGAAAAAACTACATTTTCATTAATTCGACATAGTATTTATAGAAATATGGAATGGTTTCTATCCCTTTATAGAAGTTAAATAAAGGATAATTTTCATTTGGTGAATGGATAGCGTCTGACTCCAAGCCAAAACCCATTAGTATTGATTTTGTTCCTAATATTTTCTCAAAATCGGCTATTACCGGAATACTTCCTCCACTTCGGGTTGGTACCGGTTTTTTTCCGAAGGTTGCAGTATATGCTTTTTCTGCTGCTTTATAGGCGGGCATATCAATGGGTGAAACATAAGGTTCGCCTCCATGTAGTGCTGATACTTTTACTTTTACATAATCAGGTGCAATAGATTCGAAATGTTTTTGGAATAATGCACTTATTTTATCGTTTGATTGATTTGGAACCAATCGCATTGATATTTTGGCAGTTGCAATAGATGGTAAAACAGTTTTTGCTCCTTCGCCAATATAACCACTCCATATTCCATTGATATCCAATGTAGGTCTTATCCCTGTTCTTTCTGTAGTGGAATATCCTTTTTCGCCCCATTCGCTTTTAATATCCAGCGCTTTTTTATAATTTTCAAGATTAAAAGGAGCTTTTGCCATTTCTGTTCTTTCTTCCATGCTGATTTCTATGACATCATCATAAAATCCAGGTATTGTTATGTGATTATTTTCATCATGAAGAGTGGCAATCATTTTAGCAAGGATAATTGCAGGATTTGCAACAGCTCCACCAAAAATTCCAGAATGCAAATCGCGGTTTGGACCAGTAACTTCCACTTCCATATAACTTAAACCTCTTAATCCGGTGGTTATTGATGGAATATCCTGTGCAATCATTCCAGTATCGGATACCAGAATAATATCAGCTTGAAGCATTTCTTTATACTTCTCGCAAAATTTTGGAAGATTTGGTGAACCAATCTCTTCTTCACCTTCAATCATAAACTTCACATTACAAGGTAAAGTGTTTGTTTTTATCATTAACTCAAAAGCTTTGGCATGCATAAATGCTTGTCCTTTATCATCATCAGCACCACGGGCAAAAATTTTACCATCTATAATCTGAGGTTCAAATGGTGGTGTTTTCCATAAATCCAATGGATCAACAGGCATAACATCATAATGTCCGTAAACTAAAACTGTTGGAAGGTTTTTATCAATGATTTTTTCACCATAAACAACCGGATTTCCATCTGTTGGAATTAGTTCCACTTTATCGGCACCTGCTTGCAAAATGCTGTTTTTCCAATATTCGGCAGCTTTCATCATATCAGGTTTGTTTTCTGATAATGAGCTAATGGATGGAATACTAATTAAACCGAAAAGTTCTTCAAGAAACCTTTCTTTATGATCTTCAATGTATTGATTGATGTAATTCATGTTTGATATTATTAATTTTTAATTTGTAAAAATATAAAAAAAAACGATGGAAAGAATTAAAAGACGATATTCAAGATGTTAAAAATTTATTATTACAATTATTAAAAACAGAAATTGATTTTTGTGATATAAAATTTATAAATCAAAATTTAATAGTTGTGAATATAAAGAGTTTGTGATTTTTAGTAACATTTTTATTAAAAAGAAGAAATTTCTGTAAGTAAAAAAATATAAAATAGATTTACTTTTTTAAAAATAAAATGTTTAAATAATACGATTAAGTTTAGAATTTATAACAGTTAAACTATCAGCTATTGTTTTAATAAAAGGATACTGCATGACAAATTATTGCACTTGAGCACTTTAGTTTAGATACTATATATATTGAAAGAAAATTATCTTTAAATATTTTGTATTTTTGTACATATCAATAATGATTGCAACTTTTATGATATAAATTCGTATATAAATTCTAAATTTAATACTTCTAATTATAATTTATACAATGTATTACAATAAAATAAATAATGAAAAAATATAAGGAAGTCAAATTATTTTTATTGATAATCTTTACAGTATTTGAAATAATAAATGCTCAGGTTACAATAACAACTACAGGTGGTAATTCTTATGGATCAATGGGTTCGGTGAGTTATACTGTTGGTCAGGTAATTTATTCTTCTTCATTAACGACTGCCGGAAAAATAACTGCCGGAGTTCAGCAGCCTTATGAAATTACAACTATTACAGGAATAAAGGAAGCAAATGATATTAATCTTTTCATATCTGCATTTCCTAATCCAACATTTGATAATATTACTTTAAAAATTGATAATTATGAGTTTGAAACTCTGATTTGTAATTTAACAGATATAAATGGGAAACAACTTTTTTCAATAAAAATTATCAATAAGGAAACAATTTTAAAATTAGCAGAATTTCAGGCATCAACTTATATAATAAGAATATTGGATAATAATAAAGAAATTAAAGTTTTTAAAATAATTAAAGCAGATTAATACGATGAAGAGAATAATTATTCTTTTATTAATTATAGTTTTTTTACCTTTTTTTGTAATGGCTCAGACTCCACAAAAGATGAGTTATCAGTCTATTATAAGAGATTCGAATGGTGAATTAATTAAGAATACTAACATTGGTATTCAGATAAGTATTCAAACAACTTTATCTGGCAATGCAGTATATTGCGAAACACACTTTGCAACTACAAACGAGAACGGTTTATTAGTATTGGAAATCGGCACAGGAACATCGTGTTTAGGGACTTTTTCGAGTATAAACTGGGCAACAGGTACTTATTTTATCAAAATAGAAACTGATCCATTGGGTGGGACTAACTATACAATTGAGAATGTAAATCAGTTGCTTAGTGTTCCCTACGCTCTTTATGCTGCAAGTAGCGGTGGCGGTTCCGGAACACAAGGTCCTCCCGGAATAAATGGCAAAACGGTATTAAATGGAATTAGTGCTCCTGATATTATTATTGGTGATATTGGTGATTTTTATATTAATACAGCTACAAATGAAATATTCGGACCAAAAACAAATATTGGTTGGGGAAGTGGCGTTAGTTTAATCGGACCACAAGGAATTCAAGGACCTCCTGGAAGTGGAGGATCATCATTACCTGGAAATAATCCAGGTGATATGCAATACTGGAATGGTACACAATGGGTTTTAATTCCTGCTGGCGTTACAGGTCAAACGTTAACTTATTGCTATGGTGTGCCAAAGTGGGGTCCATGTCAAACATTAGCTGTTATTTCTACAATAGTTCCAACCGGAATTACTTCAACTTCGGCTAATGTAGGGGGAATTATTACCGATCAGGGAAGTTCTGCTGTTACATCAAGAGGAATTTGCTACAGTACAAGTCCAAATCCCACTACTTCAAATAATACTGCATTGATAGGAACTGGAACAGGAAGTTTTTCTACAACAATAACAGGATTAAGCCTGAATACAACATATTATGTAAGAGCATTTGCTATAAACAGCATTGGAACATCTTATGGAAATCAGCAGATTTTCACTACAAGTGCATTTTCTTTAGCAACATTAACAACATCAGTTGTTACAAGCATTAACTATACCTCTGCAGTTAGCGGAGGAATTATTACAAATGATGGAGGCGGTATTGTAACTTCAAGAGGAGTTTGCTGGAGTACTTCTCAAAATCCAGAAATAACAGATTCATTTACTACAGATGGAACTGGAACCGGAACTTTTATCAGTATTCTCACAGGGTTAAATCACAATACTACATATTTTCTGAGAGCTTATGCAACCAATAATGCAGGAACTGCCTATGGAAATCAGCAAAGTTTCACTACCAATACAATTAATCTGCCAACACTTACTACAAATACAATATCAAGTATTGGAAATAATTCTGCTGTTTGTGGTGGTTTAGTTTCAAACGATGGAGGAGGTGCTGTTACAGAAAGGGGAGTTTGCTGGAGTACTTCACAGAGTCCGCAAATTACAGATACACGTACAAGTAATGGAACTGGAATTGGAAGCTTTTCGAGTAATATGAATAATCTTTTGTCTGGAACAGTTTATTATGTGAGAGCTTATGCTACAAATATTGCTGGAACTGCTTATGGAAATCAACAAAGTTTTTCAACCGGGATTGTTTTTGTCCCATCTTTAACAACGAATACAATAACAGCAATTACTTCAAATTCAGCAATCAGCGGAGGTGAAATTATTAATAATGGAGGAAGTACGATAAACGCAAGAGGTGTATGCTGGAAAACAACTTCAGGTCCTACTATTGCTAACTCAATTACTTCAGATGGAGGTGGTGTTGGTGTTTTCACAAGTTCTATAACTGGATTGTCTGCAAATACAACTTATTATGTGAGAGCTTATGCCACAAACAATACAGGCACTGCATACGGTAATGAACAGATATTTACAACATTACAAGGAGGAACGGGTTCTACTTTAATTGATATTGATGGTAATGTTTATGATACTGTAGTTATAGGTAATCAAACCTGGATGAAACAAAACCTAAAAGTTACCAAATTTAATAATGGCGATTCAATTCCAGTTGTAATTGCAGATAATCAATGGATTACTTTAACATCAGCTGCAAATTGCTATGTAAATAATAATATAAATAATAATGTTGATTACGGAAGATTATACAATTACTATACGGTAAATGATTCACGTAAAATATGCCCTGTTGGCTGGCATATTCCCAATGATACAGAGTGGACAATTCTTGAGGATACTTTAGGTGGAATTTTAGTTGCTGGAGGAAAAATGAAAGAAGCAGGTTTGGCACATTGGACCAGTCCTAATTCCTTTGCTACTAATAGTAGTAATTTCACAGCTCT
>CAZYEM010000014.1:0-9379 GCA_964646395.1 uncultured Bacteroides sp. | reverse complement strand
CTTATTCTCCATTTGGAAATAGTGCATATTGGTGGGCATCAACAATTTCTAGTTCTTCGGGGGTTTACAGAAGGTTAGATTTTGATCAGGAAAGTGTTATTGAAAGTACACATAGCTTTAAAAATGGGCTTTCTATAAGATGTATTAAAGATGTTACAATTCCACTAATAAGTACTGCCAGTTTAAGCAGTCTTTCATCAACTACTGCTGTTTGTGGTGGTACAGTTGCTTCTGATGGTGGTTCGGCAGTAACCGCAAGAGGTGTCTGCTGGAGTACTTCACAAAATCCAACATTAGCCAATTCTTTTACAATAAATGGTTCGGGCACCGGAGCTTTTTCCAGTACGTTGAATGGGCTTTCTCCTAATACGACCTATTATTGCAGAGCTTATGCAACCAATAGTATTGGAACAGCTTATGGAAACCAGATTAGTTTTTCAACATTCCAAAAATAAAAATCTGTAATAATAAATTTAGGTGTTTTTTTTTCTGATTATTCAGAATTTAAGAACATTTTATTTAATCATTAGAAAATGTTAATAAAAGAAATCGTAGAAACTATAGAAAGTATAGCACCTGTTGCTTTGCAGGAAAGCTATGATAATGCTGGTCTTATCATAGGAAGTCCTGATTTGGAGGTTGAAAAAGTTTTGCTTACAGTTGATGTAACAGAAGATGTTCTTGATGAGGCAATTGAGAAAAAATGTGGATTAATTATTTCTCATCATCCATTGATATTTAGTGGATTAAAAAAACTTAACGGAAAAAACTCGATAGAAAGAATAATTATTAAAGCTATTATGCATAATATCTCGATTTATGCAGCACATACCAATCTGGATAATGTTCATAATGGGGTTAATGCAATTTTAGCTGAAAAACTAGGTTTAAAAAACACAAGAATTTTAAAATCAAAAGCTGAACTTTTAAGAAAGTTGGTTACATATTGTCCAACAGAGCAGGCAGAAACAGTAAGAAAAGCATTATTTGAAGCAGGAGCCGGAAATATCGGAAATTACAACAGTTGTAGTTTCAATATGAGTGGAGAAGGAACTTTTAAAGCATCTGAAAATGCCAATCCATTTGTTGGTAAAATAAATGAACTGCATTTTGAAAAAGAGATACGTATTGAAACAATTTATCCTTATTATTCGGAAAAACAGATTATTAATGCATTATTACATTCGCATCCTTATGAGGAGGTTGCTTATGATATTTACAAACTCAACAATGAATTAACAACCGTAGGAAGTGGAATGATAGGAGAAATAAATCCAGTGGATGAAGAAGAATTTCTCTTGAAAATAAAGAAAATAACAAAAGCTAATTGTATAAAACATACAGGATTACTTGGGAATAAAATCAAAAATGTAGCAATTTGCGGAGGAAGCGGTAGTTTTCTGATTAAAGATGCAATTGCTGCAAAAGCGGATATTTTTATTACAGGCGATGTTAAATATCACGACTTTTTTGAGGCAGAAAATAAAATAATTATAGCAGATATTGGTCATTTTGAGAGTGAACAATTTACAAAAGAATTATTATATACAATAATTACAAAAAAATTTCCTAATTTTGCAGTTTTAATTTCAGAAAAGGATACAAATCCAGTTCATTACCTGTAAATACAAATTCAATATATATGGCAAAGACAACAAAAGGTGAAAAAAACGAAATCACTAGCGATTCAGCAGCTGAAAATCAGGTTGTTGAAAATAATTACACAAATGTTATCGCCAAAGAAGCCGATGTAAGTGTTGAAACTAAATTAATTGCACTTTATACATTGCAACAAATAGATTCTCAGATAGATAAAATAAGAATCATCCGTGGTGAGCTTCCTTTGGAAGTACAAGATTTAGAAGATGAAATTATTGGATTAGAAACCCGTATTGATAATTTTATTACTGAAATAAAAGGACTGGAAACTTCAATCAGTGATAAAACAGCTTCGATTTCCGATTGCCATATGCTTATTAAAAGATATGAAGATCAACAAAATAATGTTAGAAACAATCGGGAATATGATTCCTTAACCAAAGAAATTGAATTTCAAAATTTAGAAATCCAATTAAATGAAAAAAGAATTAAAGAATTTTCTGTTATTTTGGAAGTCAAAAAGGAAGAGGTTGATAAAGCACAAAAATTATTGTTAGAGCGCCGTAATGATTTAGATATTAAAAAAGCTGAATTACAAGACATTGTAACAGAAACAGAAAAAGAGGAACTTGATTTGATTCAAAAATCACACGACAATCAAAAATTAATTGAAGACAGATTACTTACTGCTTATAAACGTATTAGAGATAATGCACGAAACGGTCTAGCAGTTGTAATGGTAGAAAGAGATGCTTGCGGTGGTTGTTTTAATAAGATTCCACCTCAACGTCAGTTAGATATACGTATGCACAAAAAAATTATTGTTTGTGAATATTGCGGAAGAATTCTTGTTGATAATGCAATTGATGAAGTTGTGAGAGGATAATAAAACATTTTAATAATTTTAAAAAGCAAGTTTTCAAAAAAACTTGCTTTTTTCATTTCAAATAATTAATTACTAAACTAGTATGCAGAAGGTTAAGTTTTCACCTGAAAAATATATCAGAGCAAATGCAAATATATTGCCGATAGAAAAATGTTTAATAGCCGATTTATACAAAAATAAAGGCTTAACATCCTGTTTGATAATTAAAAAACAACTCAATGGTAAGTTTATGTTTGCCACTTTTTTGGTTGACAGAATGTGTTTGGGAATTAAAAACACATTAGTAAATTGCAATTTCGACAATTCACAACTGGAAGATCTTATATCCAAAATGGAGACCTCACTAGGGAAATTTAAAGAAGTAAGTCCAATTTATTTTAATAATCTAATATTTGCTGCCATTGATTATGCAAAAGAATTGGGTTTTAATCCACCCAAAGATTACTTAATTGCTCAATACTTTTTAGATGAGAATTTAGTTGATGATGGTATTGATGAAATTGAAATGGGTTGGGAGGGAAAACCCTTTTTTATTCAAGGACCTTACGATGATATGAAAAGAATTTTAGCAAAATTAAATGCAAATGCAGGTGAAGGAAACTATGAATTTATTGCAGAAGGCTCTAGCTTTTTATAGTTCATTTAATCGATAATATTATCAATTAAAGTCAACAAAAACTGGTTTTTTTGAAATATAAATTTAGGTCTATCAAAAAACTTTTTCTATTTTTGCCAATGAATTTGGTTTCCGTAAAGGAATTAAAAGGGAAATAGGTGTAAGTCCTATACAGTTCCCGCTGCTGTAAGCTCTATAGAACTTTTTAGCAATCTTTGCCACTGTTAAATCAAACGGGAAGGCCGCTAAAAAAGGGAGCAAGTCAGAAGACCTGCCAATTCAAAATAATTGTTCAAAGCTTTCGGGTAAAAAAGCATGAATGAATCTGATAGACTTTTCTATTTTTTTCAATCAACGAATTCCGAGGGTGTTGAAGTTTAATAATTAATCATTTACAAACTAAAAACACACAAAAATGAAAAGATTTTTACTTTTAAATCTGGTTGGAATTATTATTTTAATTTCATTATCCAATTCCAAAGCACAAAGTATTGCAAATTATGACGATTTATTTCTTTCACCTAATTCTGCCTGGTTTGGTAGCGATAATAGTGGTGGATTTACAAATGCAGGATTTTTTTTCCCGAATTCATATACCGATTACGGTAACGGAATATTTGCATGGTATGGCTTTTCATATTCTAATATGACAGACACAATTACCGGAGGTTATACTAATCAGTTTTCGGCTGTTACAGGAAAAGGAGCTTTAAATTCGGCTATTTATGCGGTTTCCTATATTTATTATGACTGGATGAATAGTTACAAAATGAAGCCTAATACAATCCATTTTTCAACTCCCGCTACCATAAGTGGGTTTTATGCTACCAACAACACGTATGCCTATCTATCCATGTTGAATGGAGATGGAGCTCTTTCTAAAAAATTTGGTGGTAGCACTGGTAATGATCCCGATTGGTTTAAATTACAGATTAAAGGTTATCGTAATGGAGATATGATAGATACTGTAAATTTCTTCCTTGCTGATTTTCGTTTTGCCAACAATACTCAGGATTATATTTTAAAAAACTGGAAATGGGTTGATTTATCTGTTCTTGGAAATGTAGATAGCCTTAGTTTTGGTTTAACTTCTTCTGATAATGGTGCTTATGGTATGAATACTCCCGGCTATTTCTGTTTGGATAATTTTAACGGTTTAAATCCATATCTCACCGTTAATGAAAACGTTAGTGAGAATATTCAAGTTAATATTTATCCAAATCCTTTTGCAGAAACAATTAGAATATTTACAAACTCAGCAACAGAGAAATTTACTTTACATATTTATGATTTAAATGGTAAAGAAATATTCAAAAAAAATATTGAAAATCAAGAGAATACAATCGATTTATCTGATCTTATTTCCGGAATTTATTTTCTAAATGTATCAGGTAGTGATTTTAATCATTATCAAAAGATTGTAAAAAATAAATAATAAAAATGAAGAAATCTATATTCCTTTTGGTTTTCAGCTTATTGCTTACAACTATATTTGCACAATATCCGCCTGCTGCTGGTCAAATCGGGTCGACCGCTATCTATAAAGACTCTTCTGTTTTTATAGATTGGGCGGTAACGTGCAATATTACAAAAGGATATGTAAATATAAGCGATACTGCATTTGAAGATCCTGCTTATCCCGGAACCAACAAAGCCAGCTATGGAGATTCATCATCAGCATTGGGGTTAGCTGATAACAATACAGTTAGCCTGGGCGATGGAGGTAAAGCTGTTTTAAGTTTTAATAATCCTATTGTCAATGGTGCTGGTTTTGATTTTGCTGTTTTCGAAAATTCATTTGATGATTTCTTCCTCGAGCTTGCTTATGTTGAAGTAAGTTCGGATGGTACTCATTTTGTCAGATTTCCGTCTGTTTCACTTACGCAAAACACAACTCAGATTCCTGGTTTTGGAACGTTGGAAGCTACCAACATTCATAATCTTGCGGGTAAATATAAGGTTTATTTTGGTACTCCTTTCGATTTGAGTTATTTGCAGGATAGTTCAGGAATTGATCTGAGTAATATTACTCACATCAGAATTATAGATGTAATAGGCAGTATCAGCGAAGGTTATGCCAATTTCGATTCGCAGGGACATATTATAAATGACCCATTTCCAACTCCTTTCTGGACTTCAGGTTTCGATCTGGATGCGGTAGGTGTGATTCATAATTCAACCAATATAGAGATTTTTGAAGAAAATAAGTTAAATCAATCAGTTAAGATATATCCAAATCCTTCGAGTGATTATATTAATATTTCAGTATCGAACTCAGTTAAAAATAAGTTTCAGTTACTGGATTTTGCAGGTAGAATTATTAAAGAAGGATATTTTGATAATAATGCTAAAATTGATGTAAAAGATTTACCAATTGGTATTTATTTTACAAAAATATATAAAGGCAACGGAAAATACTTTGCAGGGAAAATTATAGTAAATAAATAATAAATCGAATGTATTTCAACTTTTTACAAAGAAAATGGATTTTAATTTTCTTCATTACAACAACAGTAAAAGTTTATTCACAAACCGATACTGTTCACCTGAAGGAAACTGAAGTTATGAGCTCGAGAGTTCCTGCTCTTTATCATGAATCAGCCAGAATTATACAGGTGATTACTAAAGATGAAATAGCAAAAGCACCTGTTCAAAGTCTTACAGAGTTGCTTGAATATGCATTGAATGTGGATGTTCGTCAGCGAGGAAATTCTGGTGTTCAGGCAGATGTAAGTATCCGTGGCGGTTCGTTTGAACAAACCCTTATTCTGCTTAATGGTGTAAAGATGAATGATCCCCAAACCGGACATCATAATATGAATTTACCTGTTGATTTGCAGGATATTGATAGAATTGAGATTTTAGAAGGTCCGGCAGCCAGAGTTTACGGAACCAATGCTTTTACTGGTGCTATCAATATCATAACCGGAAGCAAAAAAGAAAATAGATTGAAACTCTCAACGTTTTTTGGTGAACATAAACTTTATTCAATAAACGCATCCTTATCTTTAGGAATTAAAAATATGCAACATTATTTTTCTGTCGGGAAAAAGGCATCTGAAGGCTATATATCTAATACTGATTTTGATATATCAAATTTGTTTTATCAGAACACTATTCAATTAAAGAAATCAAGTATAGGTATGCAAGTGGCCTATAACGAAAAAAAATTCGGTGCCAATAGTTTTTATTCTGCAAAATATCCAAATCAGTTCGAACATACTGAAGTGTTTTTTGCAAATGCAAGTTTTAAAACGAATGGCTACTTAAAATTCACTTCAAATATTTATTATCGCCGGCATCAGGACAGATTTGAATTGTTCAGAAACTACCCGCCTGCATGGTATATGCGACATAATTATCATCTTACGCAAACTTATGGTGCTGAGGCTAATTTAAACTTTAATACCTGTATTGGAAAAACTGCATTTGGAGCAGAAGTACGTTCAGAAAATATAATGAGCAACGTTTTGGGTGAACCTATGAAAGATTTATTTCCTGTTCCGGGTGAAAAAGGACAGTATTTTACAAGAAGTCATGAACGCCAAAATATTGGTATATTTGCTGAGCAATCATACAGATACAGCAAATTAAGTGTTTCTGGTGGTTTGTATAGCAACTGGAATACTGATTTCGACAACAAAGTTAATGCCGGAGTGGATGTAAGTTATGATATTATCAGAAAATGGAAATGGTTTGCATCCGTTAACCAATCCATGCGAATGCCTACTTATACTGATTTGTACTATGTTGGGCCTACCAATAAAGGAAATATCAATCTGAAACCGGAAGAAGCAATTGCTTACGAAACCGGTATTAAATTTAATTCCAATGCCATAATTGCACACATCGCTGTTTTTCGCAGAGACGCCAATAATCTGATAGATTGGGTAAAACATCCTGATTCGGTAAAATGGGAAAGTAGAAATCTAACCAATATCATAACCAATGGGTTTGAATTTTCAGCAAAAATAAATATGGAAAAAGTGATATATCAGGGCTTTTTTATAAAAAACATTAATCTGTCGTATAGCTATTTAGATTTAGCAAAAAGCAGCGATAACTATATTTCCTATTATGCACTCGATTATTTGAAACATAAAATCACGGCAAGTGTGGAACATCGTATTTATAAACGCATAAAAGCGGACTGGGTTATTAGCTATCAGGAAAGAATGGGAACTTATACCGATATTACTACAAATAAAGAAACTGCTTATCCTGAATTTGTGAATATCGATGCCCGTATAAGCTATCAGAGGAACAACTGGAATTGCTTTTTTGAAGCTGCCAATCTTTTCGACAAAAAATATCAGGATATCGGAAATATTCAGATGCCGGGCAGATGGTTCAGAGCAGGTGTAAATATCAGTTTGAGTTTGGAAAAGAAAGCTCCTAAGCCAGAATTTGATGTAATTGAGATTGTCAGATGAGATTTTTTAACCAGGAAAATCCGGCAGATTTGTAAGTGAAGGAATAAAAAAAAATCTGCTAGATTTAAAAAACAGAAAAATGAAATATCGTTTGATTTTAGTATTTATACTGCTTAACCTTCAGCTTTTGCTGATGGTAAGTGAAGTGTATTCTCAGAAATTAAAGGATACGCTGACAATTGAAGGTATTACTGTTTCCGAAATGCGATTAAAACCCTATCAGGGATTAAAAACCAGCACTATAGATTCTTTGGTTTTGCAGAAGTTGATTGGTGCTTCATTATCAGATTTATTATCGGCTCATACTTCTGTTTTTATGAAAACTTACGGTCAGGGTGGGCTGGCAACTGCTTCATTCAGGGGAACCTCAGCTTCGCATACTCCTGTATTGTGGAACGATGTAGCTATCAATTCACCTATGCTCAGTCAGATGGATTTTTCTTCATTGCCCGTTTTCTTTATGGATGATATTAAGCTGATGTTTGGTGGAAGTTCGCTTATTAACAATAGCGGAGGATTGGGTGGAAGTATCAATATCGAAAACAAAAGCAAGCGTGATAAGTTGAATGTAAACTATATGCAACAAATCGGAAGTTTTTCAACCTATGGTTCATATCTGGATATAGGCTTTAGAAAAGGTAAATTGAGCAGCCGAAGCCGTTTAATGTTTCTGACTGCTGCCAACGATTTTTCATTTACTAATATTGCATCCGGAAGTGAAATTCCTATTGAAATAAGAAAAGATGCTGCTTATAAACAATATGGATGGCTGCAGGAATTCTATTTTCAGCCAAAACCTGGTGATGAATTGGGCTTAAAATTCTGGTTTCAGAAGAATGACAGAGAAATACCACAGCCTATTGTAGTTTTGCCACTGGATAAAAATGAGCAACAAAAGAATTCACTTTTCCGAGGAAGTGCAAACTGGAAGCATTACAAAGGTAAAGGAAAATTGGAATACAGCATTGCTTATATCCATGATTTTCTGAATTATACCAATAAAATTGCATTTATCAATTCGGATAACAGAACAAATACTTTTGCTGCAAATCTTAAATATCGTTTTTCAGTTACTGAAAAAACGACCATACATACCGGAATTACCAATGATTATTTTCTGATTAATTCCAATAACTATCAGGGAGTTAAAACACGCAATCAGTTATCGGTTTTTGCAGGGGCAACTTCCGAAATTACAAACCGGCTGGCTTTAAATGCTGTTTTCCGCAAAGAAATTACCGATAATGATTTTCAGCCATTTTTGCCATCGTTGGGTGTAGATTATCATTTGCTGAAAAACAAATCACTTACCGTAAAAGCTCATATTTCAAAGAATTATCACCTGCCTTCACTTAACGATTTGTACTGGTCACCGGGAGGAAATCCTGAGCTGAAACCCGAAGATGGATTTTCTGCTGAAAGCGGTGTGGCTTATGAATTGAAAATGAAAAAGCATTTTAGTCTGAAAACCGAAATGACCTGTTTTTATACCCATATCACCGACTGGATTTTATGGCAGCCCGATCCCGTTTTCAGATACTGGACACCGTTGAATTTGAAAGAAGTTACCTCTAAAGGTGTTGAATGGAATGCCAATATGGTTTATCAGTTAAAGCAAGTAATCCTCAGATTTAATGCTACTTATGCTTTTACTTCAGCCCACAATCTAAAACCCATCAATCAGAATGATGAAACTACCGATAAGCAGTTGATATATACGCCTATGCACTCTTATAATGCCGGATTAAGAGCCGAATGGAAGCAATATTTTATTGCTTTTTCCAATCACCTAACGGGTAAACGTTATACCAATACTTCCAATAGCCGCTATATGCCGGCTTATCA
>CAZYEM010000013.1:0-28860 GCA_964646395.1 uncultured Bacteroides sp. | reverse complement strand
GAAAAACACAGGCTGAGATTAAGGTTTTTATAGCTGTTCTCCCATAATTGTATATTGAATTTAGGTATGCGAATTGCATTTACAGTAATCAGCATATTATTACTAAGAAAAGTTATGCAAAAAAACAGCCCCGATAAGTATTTGTAACCTATCAGGGCTTGATGAAAAAGCTTTAATACCTATTTATTCCAGTTTTCCTACTTCTTTTTCTACTTCATTAAGTATTTCACACGATTTTACCAATGCTTTCATGGCATTATGATCGGTATGTAAAGGACGGTCAACTTCCAGAAAATCAACATGACGACGTACAACTTCTTTTGCTTTCTGCACTCCTTTTCCAAAATTATATTCTCTGAAATCAAGTGCCTGTGCTGCTGCCATAAATTCAATTCCCAATATGCCATAAGCATTGTCGAGTATCTGGAAGTTTTTCAAAGCCGTATTCATACCCATCGAAACAAAATCTTCCTGATCAGCAGCAGCCGGTATTGATTGGATAGATGCCGGAGCAGAAAGGATACGTTGCTCTACAATAAGAGTATCAGCCGTGTATTGACTCAACATTAAACCGGAAAACATACCTGCACCTTTGGTTAAAAATGGAGGCAAGCCAACACTTAAAGCAGGATTGTTCAAGCGGTTCATACGTCTTTCCGACATTACACTAACCATTGTAACACAATAACCAGCCATATCCATAGGCACCGAAACCGGTGACCCCTGGAAATTAGCTCCTGATAATTGTAAATCTTCATCTGGGAAGAAAATCGGATTATCACCAACTCCATTCAGTTCTATTTCAACCTGCGAACGGGCATAAGCCAATGCATCATGTGCGGCACCAATAACTTGTGGTGTCGAGCGCATCGAATAAGCATCCTGAACTTTACATTTGATAGTTCCCAGATGTAAATCTCCACCTTCAACACATTTCAGTATTGTAGCAGCACTACGTATAGCCCCTTTAAAACCTCTGATTTCATGTAATTTTGGATTGTATGGACGCATATTGGCTTTCATAGCTTCAAGAGACATGGCAGCAGCTATTTCTGCTTGTTTAAGCCAGTTATTGGCATCATACAGAAATAATGCACTCATTGCAGTTAATACATTAGACCCGTTTATTGTAGCCAATCCATCTCTGGCATGTAGTCCGGGAATTGGGATTCCTGCTTTATCCATTGCTTCTTTGCCTTCGTACAATTCTCCCTGATAATATGCTTTTCCTTCGCCCATCATCAATAAGGCAATCTGCGACATTGGAGCCAAATCACCACATGCTCCAACCGAACCTTTTTCGCACACATAAGGAGTTACTCCTTTATTAAGCATTTCAATCAAGGTTAAAGTAACCTCAGGACGGATTCCCGAGTTCCCATGCGAATGAACATTTATTCGTCCCAGCATAGCTCCCCTTACATGATCTAATGGCATGGGATTGCCTATTCCGGCCGCATGATTATATATCAGATATTTTTGAAAATCCTTTACTTGTTCATCGTTAAGTACCATTTCCGAAAACTCTCCGATTCCGGTATTAACTCCATACATAATTTCATGATTTTCAATTTTTCTTTCGAGCATTGCCCTGCATTTTCTCATTCTAACGAGTGCATCGGCATGCAATTCCACTTTTTGATTGTTACGGGCTACATTTACTACATCTTCAATTGTAAGCCCACTTCCGGTAATTACTAAAGTCATATTTTCGATAAATAAATTGTTTGTTTTATGCTACAAACCTACAAAATTTTTAAATACATAATCCATTTCTTTAAGAAATTTTTGAAATAAAAAAACCCGATTGAATCGTCAATCGGGTTTACTCTTATTATGACATTAGAGAAATTAGTTGTAAACTTGTGTATCCCATCCGTTTACAAATAAATATTGGCATTCTGCATTATTATCTGTATTTTTCTTCCAGATAACAGCAGTTACAAATAATTTGCTTTTATTCCATCTAGGATTAATATCGATGCTGCATGTATAATCAAAAATTGTATTTGCAGTTGTTGATTCAGATGTTGTTATTTTTGTTCCGTAAGCATTATTGCTTTCATTGCCGGCTCTTACAACATTATTATGTTTATAATCGCCACTTCCTCCTGTTTGTTTATAACCATTAGGAGCACTTGGGCTACCATCAATACCATGTTCGCACAAATAAAAAGAAACATAATATTCACCAGTAACGTTCTTGAAGAATTTGACTTTAGATGTTACATTCATTTTACTTCCAACCATTTCTGCTTTAAATTTCACCTGTGCTTCAGGAGCTTTTTTCAATATTGAATCAGCATAAATTTGCATTCCCGAAGTAGGCGTTTTTGTATTTCCGATGTGAAAAGAAGGAATTCCACCACCAGTTGGACGAGAACTTTCATAAGAATATAAAAGAGGGCATTGCATTGAATCATCAGGAAAATTACAGTGAAAAGCTAAAGCAACAATTTTACCAGTATTGTTCTTCTTCATCAGATTAAAATTATTATAGCCACTTCCGCCGCAAGTACCACAGGTTGTAGCAGTAACTTCGCCCATAAAAGCCCATTGTTTAGCTTCGGGAGTTAAATTATCAGATTTTTGCACTTCTTCATACTTATCGCAAGAATAAATTATTGCTATTAAAATGAGGGTGATAATTAAAGAAATTTTTTTCATAGTTCAGAATTTTTTATTGAATTTGTTTTTAAAGACAACTCATTTATAAAAATAGTTGTCTGTTTTAAAAAAAATATTTTTATGAAGAAAATTATATTTATTACTATTCTGTTGATTTTTACCGACATTGTGTCGGCACAAAAACTCTTCATCCCAAAGGAATTACCCTTAAAAACCACTATTGATTTAGATGAATCAGGTAACATGGATGAAATGCAAAGAAGACGAAGAAGAAGTAAAAGAGGAAAACAAGCCTTAATTGCGGTTGGCGGAAGTATTACCACCATGAAATTATTTGATGCTGATTTTGATGATAAATTCAGAATCGGCATGGGTGCCAATGGATGGTTGAATTTAAGCAAAAGCAATGCGTTAAGTGGAGGAATTTATTATTTTTTGCCGGTTTCTCAAGAGTTTTTAGATGCAAAAAATACCAATTCCTATTTTTTAATAAACATACATTTTCAACAATTTATTGTTGGTGATAATAAAGAGGACTTTGGGTTTTATGCCATTGGTGGTTTAGGATATATTATTAATTTTAACAACACCGAAACTCCAACTATGGAAATAAATGCCAGATATACCAATATTAATATAAACTTAGGTGTTGGGGCACAATTTAATTTGAATTTTGGATATTTATTTACAGAATTACAAGGTAGCTTGGGATTAATGAAATTTGAAATACCAACAGATCCTGCTGATGGAGTAAATGTTCCATCATATATTAACTTCAGGGCTGGTGTAAAAATTCCATTAAAGTTTTAATTATTTTTCTTTTTAGCACGATTTTTGATATTTTATCAATAAATTTAAATTGATATGCTTATATATTATTAAAAATTAATATTTTTGCACTCAATTAAAAATTGAATTACAATAATAATTAATAAATAAAAATTTATGAAAAACATGTTAAGAACTATTATCTTACTGGTAGTATTAAGTATTACATTTTCGAATTCAGGTTTTGCACAAAAAAAAGGAAAACCATTTAAAGGAATTATCACTTATAGCATGACTTATTCCGGTGATGCTGTTGAACCTGCACAATTGGCGCAATTACCTAAAGAAAGCATTCTGAAGGTTTACGAAAACAAAACGTTAACAGAACAGGGTCCTGCTTCTGTAATCACAAACGGAGATTCAAAAGTTGTATATACAGTTGTTGATCTTACTTCTTATGGAATGAAAAAATATTTGATTACCCAGAAACAGGAAGAAATTGAAAAAGATAACAAGGGAACAAAATATAACTATAGCGAAGAAGGTAAAGAAATATTAGGTTATAAAACCAAGAAAGTGGAAATAATTGCTCCACCTAAGGAAGATGAAGAAGATGCTGAAGCAGGTTCTGCAAAAATTACTGCTTATTATACCGAAGAAATGGGTGGAGAAGAAGTTAATTTTGGAAATCAGATGTTTCATGGTGTTAAAGGGATGGTATTGGAATATGAAATAGTTACACCTAAAATGAATGTTAAAGGTGTTGCCAAAATCATTGAAAAAGGTAAAGTTAAAGAAACTGATTTTTTAGTTCCATCAGATGGCACAGAAATTACAATGGAAGCATTTCAGGAAGAAATGAAAGCCTTACGTGGTGAAGAATAAATAAGTGAAGCTGTTGTGGAAAATATTCACAGTTGATTATTCTCTTATCCATATTTATCATCATACATAATAATTATGTTTTAAAAATAAAACCTTTTTGCTTTTGTAAAAAGGTTTTTTTAATTTTTTAATACTTAGTATTGGTATCAAAAATTTATATAATTTTGTAATTGATAGCAAAACCTTTTCCAATTCATGTCAAAAACAAATAACATCAGTAAAAAGAACGCATTTAAAAACAATTTGGAGGTTGAACCTGATAAGACAAAAAAGGCAAAACCTAAAAAAGAGAATAACAATTCCAAACCATTTGAGGATTGGGGAAAATTCTTAAGCAACAATAAAACACATAAGGTTTTAGGCGTGTTTTTGTTGTTATTTTCACTTTTTCTGTTTTTTTCATTCCTGTCATTTCTTTTCACCTGGTGGCTAGATTATGATAAATTATCTGAAGCTGATTTTTCTGCAATATTGTTTGATGAAACAATGGAAATAAGCAACTGGACAGGAAGGTTGGGAGCTGCTTTATCATATCTGTTTATTAAAAAATGGTTTGGGATTTCTTCTGTTGTTTTTATCTATCTGTTTCTTATTACTGGTCTTAAATTGTTAAATATCAATTTAGTAAAATTGTCGAAATCGTTTAAGTATTCATTCTTCCTTATTATTTTTGCATCAATATCGTTTGGCTTTTTTCTTAAATCAGACAATTTAAGCATTTTTAGTGGCGTTTTTGGTTACGAATCAAGCTTTTGGCTCGAGGGTTTGTTAGGGAAAATTGGAACAGGCATTCTATTGATTTTTGGATTATCTGCTTTTATAATTATTGTTTTTAATTCGTCTTTCGATTTTTCGGGTAGGAGCAAAGAAAAACTGAGTAAAGAAGAGGATCCTATTGAACCAAAGGCTGGAAATTCATTAATAAATACAAACGATAATTCATTAAATGATAATGAGGGAATTGAAGAGGATGATGATTATGACGAACCTGGAAGCCTTGATTTTGAACTTATAAATCGTCCTGAAGCAAAAGTGAAATCTAAAACTAAATCACCGGTTGATGATGTATTATTTACAGTTGAATCACCCGAAGAAATAATAACTGACTATTTGTCGGACAATGAAACTGCTGAAGATGAAATAATTGAGGATAGCAAAGTTGAAATGGAACACAAAACTATTGACAGTGAATATGATCCACGACTCGATTTGAGTTCCTATAAGTTTCCAACACTCGATTTAATGGCTGATTATAATGAAAATCCTACTTCGGTTCAAAATGACGAGTTAATTTCAAATAAAAACAGAATTGTTGAGACGTTAAGAAATTATGCAATTGAAATTATACAAATAAAAGCTACTATTGGTCCAACAGTTACTCTTTATGAGATAGTTCCAGCACCGGGAATACGGATTTCAAAAATAAAGAATCTTGAAGATGATATAGCACTAAGTTTGTCGGCTTTGGGAATTCGTATTATTGCACCAATTCCAGGTAAAGGAACCATTGGGATTGAAGTTCCAAATAAAAATCCACAAATTGTATCGATGAAGACAATGCTAAGCAGCGAGAAGTTTCAGAATGCAAAAATGGAGCTTCCGGTAGCTATTGGAAAAACGATTGCTAATGAACCTTACATTGCCGATCTTGCAAAAATGCCTCACTTACTGATGGCTGGTGCTACCGGACAAGGTAAATCCGTTGGTTTAAATGCTGTAATTGCATCTTTACTATACAAAAAACATCCAGCTGAAATCAAATTTGTGATGGTTGATCCCAAGAAAGTTGAACTTTCATTGTTTACTAAAATAGAAAGACATTTTCTGGCAAAACTTCCTGATTCTGAAGATGCCATTATTACTGACACCAGAAAAGTTGTGCGTACCTTAAATTCGTTAACCATCGAAATGGATCAGCGGTATGATTTGCTAAAAGATGCTCAGGTTAAAAACATTAAGGAATATAATACCAAATTTATATCACGTAAGTTGAATCCAAATGAAGGTCATCGGTTTTTACCTTATATAATATTGGTTATTGATGAGTTTGCTGATTTAATTATGACTGCCGGAAAAGAGATTGAAACTCCGATTGCACGTTTAGCCCAATTGGCAAGAGCAATTGGTATTCATTTGATTATAGCAACACAACGACCCTCTGTTAATATCATTACCGGAACAATAAAAGCTAATTTCCCGGCCCGTATTGCATTTAAAGTTACTTCCAAAATTGATTCACGTACCATTCTCGATACCGGAGGTGCTGACCAATTGATTGGCAGAGGCGATATGCTGCTTTCTACTGGAAGCGATTTAATCCGTTTGCAATGTGCTTTTATTGATACACCGGAAATTGAAAGTATTGTTGACTTTATTGGTTCTCAACGTGGTTATACCACACCATTTAATTTACCTGAATATCTGGATGAAGATAGCGAACCAAGCAAAGAATTTGATCCTTCTTCAAAAGATGAATTATTTGAAGACGCAGCAAGACTTATAGTAGCACATCAGCATGGCTCAACATCATTGTTGCAGCGAAAATTAAAACTTGGCTACAATCGTGCCGGAAGAATTATAGATCAGCTGGAAGCTGCCGGTATTGTTGGCCCTTTTGAAGGTAGCAAGGCACGTGAAGTGAAGTATAAAGACGAAATTAGTTTGGAACAGTTTTTGAGAGATAGCAATTAAATAATAAAAAAATATTGAAATGATGAGAATAAAACTGATAAGTTTATTTATTACCTTGTTTATTATTAATCAAGGACAAGCTCAGGTTGTTGACAAAAAAGCCAATGATATTTTAAATAAGCTTTCTGCTAAAATGAAAACCTATATCAATTATAAAATTGAGTTTGTTTATACATTGGAAAATAAAACAGAAAAGATTAAGCAAAGTAAGAATGGAACTGCAATCATTAAAGGGGATAAATATTCATTAAATGTATCAGGACAGCGAATTATATCAGATGGGAAAACGGTTTGGACTTATATTCCCGATGCGGATGAAGTGCAGATAAATAATGTAAATCCAAATGACGATGATGCACTTAATCCTTCTAAATTACTTTCATCTTATGATAAAAACTATAAGGCAAAGCTAATAAAAGAATTAAACCAAGGTGGGGTAATGACTCAAATAGTGGATTTGGTTCCTATAAAAGGGAAAAACTATTTTAAGGTAAGATTGTCTATAGATAAGACTAAAATGCAAATAATCAGTACCGAGATTTACAACAAAAACGGAAGCACCTATATGTACAAAGTAAGTAAATTCTTGAGCAATTTAAAAATAGCTGACAGTGAATTTACATTTAAAGCATCTGATTTTCCTGGTGTGGAAGTAAATGATATGAGATAGTTCTTTGCGAATTAATTTAAAAAAGCCTTGCTATCAGCAAGGCTTTTTTTTGGACACATACTCCAACAACTTTGATTTATCACAAGTATTTTTAGTATATTAGTTTATATGCCCTAGTCACGAGAGGGGAGTTGATTATATACGAAAGTTATAGTTTTACGGACACAACTCTTCCACCTTTGCCTGAGCTTCTTCATAACCCATATTGGCAGCAGTTTTTAAGTCGGAACAGGCTCCTTTGCTGTCATTCTTTATGCTTTTAACAGCTCCTCTCCAGTAATAAGCTTCTCCACTTGCTTGTATTTTAATGGATTCATTTAAATCGTCCAATGCCAGATCGTATCTTTTCTGATTGATATACATTTTGGCACGGCCAATATATGCATCTGGATTCTTTGGATTTATAGTTAAAACTCTGCGGAAATCGGCTATAGCTAAAGGTGTTTTATTTGTTTTAACATATAAATCGGCTCTTTTCAGTAATGCCTCCTCATTGCTTCTGTCCAGATTAATCACTTTTGTATAATCTTTTAATGCTAAATCTGTATTTCCCAAAGCGGTATTGCAATTGGCTTTTTTTATATAATTAGCAGCATCTTTAACTTTTAATTCTTCTGTTAATCTGTTGAAATCCTGCAGGGCTTCGGTGTATTTCTTAATCTGAAAATAAGCATTTCCTCTATCCTGCAATACTTCTTTCAGGTTGTAGTTCAAAACGATTAATTTGCTTAAATCATTAATTGACAAAAATGGTTTGGCTTGTTGCCAATATAATTTTGAGCGTTGATGGTAAGCTTCCGCAAAATCGTTTTTCAAGGAAATTGCTTTTGTAAAATCCTTTTCTGCATCTGCATTTTTCTTTTGTTTATAGAAAATATTTCCCCGCATATAGTAAAATACGGCATTGTTTTTATCGTATTCAATTGATTTGTTATAATCTGCAATAGCCTTATCCAACTCATTATTCATTTCAAAAGCCTGAGCTCTTTTGGCAAATACTTCGGGAAAGTTAGGCTTGATGCTGATGGCTTTATTAAAATCATTGATCGCGGAGGCATTATCTTTTTGATTGGTGTAATATATACCTCTGTAATAGTAAACCAGATAGTAATCCTTGTTTTTTGTTATGGAAGTATTATAATCTTTTAAAGCTTCGGCTTTTTTGTCGAGATTAAAATAACAATAACCCCTGTCAGCATAAGCTTCATAGTAAAACGGGCTTTTGTCGATTATTTTATTGTAAATAACGATAGCTTCGGTATATTTCTTTTGCTTCATTAACCCGGAAGCCTCATTGTACATTAATGCGGATGTTTGGCAATTGGAAGTACTTGAAATGAATAATAGTATAAAAAATGAAATTAAACTTTTAATTTTCTGCATTGTTATTGTATTTTTGTAAAAAATAATTTGATATGCACGACGACATTGCAAAAATACGCAAAGATTATAAAAAATTCCAACTTATCGAAAGTAATATTGATGCTGATCCGTATAAACAATTTGGATTGTGGCTTAATGAAGCAATAAGTGCTGAGGTTGAAGAACCAACAGCAATGACTCTGGCTACCGTTTCTACCAAAGGTTTTCCAACAGCCAGAATTGTGCTTTTAAAGGGATTTGATGAAAAAGGATTTGTGTTTTATACAAATTATGAAAGTCGTAAGGGCAGACATATTAAAAAGAACCCTGCTGTTGCTTTGGTTTTTTTCTGGAAGGAATTGGAACGGCAAGTAAGGATTGAAGGCGAAGCGGTAAAGGTAGGTAAAAAGGAATCGGATGCATATTTCGAATCCCGTCCTCGCGAAAGTCAGATAAGTGCTTGCATTTCTGAACAGAGTACTACCATTCCCGACAGAAGTTTTTTGGAAATGATGAAGCAGATGTTTGTTAAAAAACAAGGTGAAAAACCTATAAACAGACCCGAACACTGGGGCGGATACCGTGTAATTCCCCGCCGAATTGAATTCTGGCAGGGAAGGGAAAACCGATTGCACGATCGCATAAAATATTGTAGCAAAGATAATAAAGCATGGCGGATTAACAGAATGGCTCCTTAATGCTTTCGTTCGACAACAAAGGCAGACTTTTGTTTTCCGAAGAAAATGTTTGCAAAAACGTATTTAAACTATCGGTTTTAAGCAAAAAAGGCTGAGAATTTTCTCAGCCTTTTTTGTTAATTTGAAATGTAAGTTTATTGTTTAATTCTCATTTTGTAGAATGAGCGATAAACGAAATAGAGAGCTATAGCTAAGAATACGATTCCAACATAATGAGCTACTGGTCTGAAGGATTCGGAAATAGCGATTTCCATTGCCAATAAACCAAATAAAGTAGTAAATTTAATGATAGGATTTAAAGCTACAGATGAAGTATCTTTGAAAGGATCTCCAACGGTATCACCCACCACAGAAGCTGCATGTAATTCAGTTCCTTTTTCTTTCATATCCACTTCAATTACTTTTTTGGCATTATCCCATGCACCGCCGGCATTTGCCATAAAGATAGCCTGATACAAACCAAAAAATGCGATAGAGATTAAGTAACTTACAAATAAAGAAACCGGTGCTGCAAATTTTAATTTGTCTTCAGTACTCATATCAGCAGTTAAGCCAACAGGTGAAGCTAAGAAAGCAAAAGCCAATGCAAACGAAAAGATAGCAATAAAGATATTTAACATTCCTTTTTGAGCATATTGGGTACATATTTTTACCACTTCCTTTGATTTTTCCACATCAGCTTTTTTAGGAGCATTAGGGTCAAGGTTAATATGTTCTTTAATGTATGCAACTGCACGGCTAGCACCAGTTGATACAGCCTGAATTGAAGCTCCGGAAAACCAATATATAACAGCACCACCCAATAAGAATCCAAAAATTGAATATGGATTTAATAAGTTCAATACCATTTCGGGTTGTATTCCTAAAGAATGCTGAATTACTAATATTAACGAGAAAATCATAGTTGTTGCACCTACAACGGCTGTTCCAATAAGTACAGGTTTTGCAGTAGCTTTAAAAGTATTGCCGGCTCCATCGTTAGCTTCTAAGTAATGTTTTGATTTCTCAAAATCAGGTTTAAAACCGAAATCTCTTTCAATTTCAGCACTGATATTTGGAATTTCTTCTATTAAAGATAATTCGTAAATAGACTGAGCATTGTCGGTAACAGGTCCGTAACTGTCAACTGCGATAGTAACTGGTCCCATACCTAACATTCCAAAAGCAACCAAACCAAAAGCAAAGATTGAAGGATAAATCATAAAAGTATCCAAACCAAAAGTACTTGCATAATAAGCAACAAACATTAAAAGGAAGAAAACCATACCTTGCCAGAAAGCACTGAAATTACCTGCAACCAAACCTGATAGAATATTTAAGGATGCACCGCCTTCTTTGGAGGCTTCTACCACTTCTTTTACGTGGGTAGATTTTGGACTGGTAAATAATTTTGTAAACTCCGGAATTAAAGCTGCACCTAATGTACCGCAACTGATAATAGTTGAAAGTATCCACCACATATCTGCATTGCCATTAATATCAGGAATTAAAATATAACTGATTGCATAAGTTACTAGTATTGATAAGATAGAAGTAATCCAAACCAATGAAGTCAATGGTTTTTCAAAATCAAGATCGTCCACTTTATCATATTTTGCTTTGCTTATAACATTATTGATGCCGAAAGAAACAATAGAAGTAACAATCATTAATATTCTCATTGCAAATATCCAAACTAATAATTGAGTTTGCAAATCAGCTCCAGTTACAGCCAATAAAATAAATGAAATCAAAGCAACTCCTGTTACACCGTAAGTTTCGAAACCATCGGCAGTTGGACCAACGGAGTCACCTGCATTATCACCAACACAGTCGGCTATTGTACCAGGGTTTCTTGGATCATCTTCCCCTATTTTGAAAATAACTTTCATTAAATCGGAACCTATATCAGCTATTTTAGTGAAAATACCACCTGCAATTCTTAAAGCAGAAGCACCTAAAGATTCTCCGATAGCAAAACCAATAAAACTTGCACCAGCATATTCGCCAGGAACAAACATTAAAATAATAAGCATCATGATTAATTCCAGTGAAATTAGCATTACGCCAATACTCATCCCTGCATTTAATGGAATATTTAATAATTTGATAGGTTTGCGTTCTAATGAGGCAAAAGCCATACGTGAATTTGCCAAGGTATTCATTCTGATACCAAACCATGCTACACTATATGAACCTAAAATTCCTAATACGGTCCATCCCAAAATCATAGCAACTCCACCAAAACCAAAATTAGCTTCTGATAAATAACCAAAGTAGAAGGCTACTGCTGAACCAATAAAAGCAAATAATATCAAAAGGAATTTTCCTTGCTGATACAAATATGTTTTAGATGTTTCGAAGATAACCTGTGCAACATCAAGCATAGATTGATGTGCTTTGATTTTTTTTACTTTCAAAAACTGAAACAACCCAAAAAACATTCCCAAGATTGTAATCAGGAAGCCCCAATATAAAATACTTTCATCTTTAATTCCTTCAGGGATAACCAAATCTGCCTCACTGGCAAAACTCAACACGGGCAATAATAAAGCCGCAACTGCAATGTAAAATCTTTTCATAAGCTTTAATAAATAAGTTTAAACTACTTTTTTTTACAAATATAAAAAAGAATTTTGATATTTGATGATTTGTGTTAATTTATTTTAAACAAAATTTTAAACAGAATTTTATTAAAAAAGTTTACAAAACATTATATATTAGGACTATTTAAAATTTGCATTTTTAAATCATTTACATAAATTGTTGAAATTTAGCAATTAATAATTTTGAATGAAAAAGTAAATGTTTACTGCTTTGTTTAGTGTTTTTACCCTAAAGTTATAATAGGGTAGGAGTGGATATTCTTTCAATCTGCTTTGATGTTATTTATTAAAAAACTGATTATTTAAGAGATTCAAAATCAGATTTATTAATGGACTATATTTAATTAAATCTCAACTTCTGTTTCGAAATTACAAAATCGAAAGAAATATTATAAAGCTAAAGCAATGTATTTTAAAATAATGTAATTCCACTTTTGCTTTATCCTTAAATCCGCAAATAAATGTTTATTATCATCGAATTAAATGAATTACACAAATTTTAATACAACAATTAAAAGAAAAAAACCACAACTATCTATTAATAAAACACTAATAAAAATCTTGCGGATTTAAGGTTTATAAATTTCTTTTATTTCTCTAAAGTATTCTTTTTGATGCGTTTTTTTGTTTTAGGTTTCATTACAGAATAACCAAAACCACCCAGGAAATCACCGAGTTTGTAATATTTCCCATGGGAATAACATATCGGTTTTGCCATAGCCAAATCGAAAGCCTGATTTTGAGGGTTTATATATTTTTCATCTACATTTACAGCAACTACTTCTGCTATAAACATATCATGAGAGCCCAATGGTTTAATTTCCTTTACTATACATTCGATGCTTATTGGTGATTCGCCAATTAAAGGAGCCTTTACAACTTGTGCTTTTAAAGGAGTAAGTTTCATTTCCTTGAATTTATCGAAATCTTTACCTGATTTTACACCACACCAATCGGTTGCAAAAGCCAATTCCTCTGTAGTAATATTGATTACAAATTCCATAGTTTTGCTTATAATGGCATGCGAATGTCTTTCGGGACGGATGGAAACATAACACATTGGTGGATTGGTGCATATTGTCCCAGTCCAGCTGATAGTTATAATGTTATAATCTTCTTCACTGCTTCCGCAACTTACCATTATTGCAGGTAAAGGGTAAATCATGGTTCCCGGTTTCCAGTTTTCTTTTGACATTTCTTTTTTCTGCAATATTAATATAAAATTTCAAAGTATAATGTTTTTGATTTAATTTTTTTTTTAAGTCATTTTATCAATTGCATATTATTGCAATTTCAAATAATAAAATAATGTAATCTTACTCTTTTTGTAATTTGGTAAACATATTAAAACAGTTTAGAAGAAACTTTAGAAAATTTAAATTTGATAGTAATGATTAACCTGATTTAAGATGCTGAAAAACTTATAAAACAAAATCTGAATTGATTTAGATTTTATAATTGCAACGTTAAAATATCGTTAATGTTATAAAATTAAGTGAAAATGTAAGGAATGTACAATTATTATATATATTTTTGTAATACGAAATTTTAACTAACATTTATATATATAATACATTTCATTATGAAAAAGTTATTTCTACTTTTTGTTTTTGTGATATTTGCAACTTGCGTACAATCACAAACTTCTGTAGTTTTTCATGAGAATTTTGAACTCCCTTCCTTAGGAGATAGCTTAATCAGCACTTCTGATCCTGCCGGAGCAAATCCATGGGCAATAACTACACATTTAAAAAATTCAGGTTTAAGAGCCGACTCAACGATTGTACAGCCATCAGCTACTACTTATCTTACAACCAACTCTTTTAGTACAACAGGATTCAGTAAGGTATTTCTGAAATTTTCTCAAATCTGTAAATTATATATTACAGATGGAGGCTCTGTTCAATATTCTGTTGATGGAGGTAACAACTGGTTGCTGATTAATGCAACATATTACCGTGGAAACGGAGTGATGGCATTGGACAAATTTAGTGAGAATTCCTATTCAACCTGGGTTGCCGGAGATACTACTACTTTACCAACAAATAACTGGTGGAAAAATGAAACTTTCGACCTTTCTGATCTTATAGCAAATCAGTCAAATGTGAAAATAAGATTTCGTATTACTGATGGAGGTTTTGTTGGTGGACAAGGAAGATATGGTTGGTTACTTGATGATGTTCAGGTTATAGCTGCTAATAATGAGTTAACTGCACCAACAATTACTTTTAAAGCACCGGTTCTTGCTGACACTATTTATGTTACTGGACCATTGCAAATAAATGCATGGGTAAAGGATTCTTCCGGATTGGGAAGTGTAAATCTGAGTTATTCGATGAATGGAGGAACTAATATTGTTGTACCTATGACTAATGTAATTGATTCTCTCTATACTGCAACTTTACCATCTTCTCCTTACAATACAACGTTTTGCTATTCTATAACTGCAAATGATATTTATAATAATTCATCAACTCTTCCATCGAGTTGTCAGTTGTTTCTGTTAAAAAAGGGAACTCCAACAGTTCAGGTAGGTAATGGAAGTTTAACTGGTTTCAATAGCCCAATATATATAAATTCTGCTACTACAACCTCATTATATAGTTATTATGTTGCCTTAATGACAAAAGATGAAATTAAATCGGGAGGAACCATTGAATCCATTGCATTTAATAAAACGGATGCCTTTGGATATAATTTGAGTAATGCTACCATGCGAATATATATAAAAAGTACATCAAGTGTAGTTGTTCCAAACATTTATACAGATTATAATGCTCAAAAAGCAGGTGCAACAAAAATATATGAAAGCACTACACAAAATATAAATTTATCTGCTGGTTGGCAGACTTTTACATGTAATACAGGTAATCTTCATTCTTATGCAGGAAATGAAAACCTGATGGTTTTTGTAGAATTTTATCATCCCGGAAATGCTACAGGAGCACCTACATGGCAATATACAACAGCTGCCGGTATGGCGTCTACATTTTATGGGACTACATCTGTTCCAAGTTCTTCTATAACTACCGGACAAAGAGCAAATATGAAGATAAATTTTGAATCGAGTACTTCTGCTATTGATGCAAAAGTTGCTTCAATTATTTCTCCTTCA
The DNA here is from genome assembly GCA_964646395.1 of uncultured Bacteroides sp. Taxonomy (GTDB): domain Bacteria; phylum Bacteroidota; class Bacteroidia; order Bacteroidales; family JACABE01; genus JACABE01. The sequence goes on along the minus strand of CAZYEM010000013.1, from coordinate 13,458 downwards.
TCTGTTATAGTTGCTAATACAAGTGTTCCAATTTCTTTAAAAATAAAAAACTTAGGAACAACAACGCTTACTTCTGCTAAAGTTCATTGGTCAGTAGATGGAGTTTATCAAAGTTTTGCAAATTGGAATGGTAGTTTGGATCAGGATTTTATTTCAGGAACCATCAGTCTTGGAAATTTCAATTTCACTTTAGGTGTTCATACATTAAAAGCCTGGACAGATTTACCCAATGGTATAGCCGATCAAAATCCTGCAAACGATACATTAACATTCAGTTTGTACAGTTGTCAGAATCTGTCGGGTTTATTTACTGTAGGAAATTCAACTTCAGATTTTCCAACATTCAATGATGTTTTTACAGCATTGGGTAATTGTGGTGTAATGGGTCCTGTTACTTTCAAGATAAAATCAGGTACTTATAATCAGCAATTGACTATACCTTATATTAATAATACATCTTCTGTAAATACAGTTACATTTGAATCTGAGTCTGGAAATCAGGCAGACGTGAATTTTATTTATAGTGCTACCGGAACCGGAGATAATTTTGTTTTAAAGTATGATGCATCACAGTTTGTTAAAGTAAAGAATATCACTTTTAAAGCAACCGGTGCTACTTATGCCTATGTTGCTGTGTTAGCAAATGGAGCAAGTAATAACACGCTGGAAGGATGTAAACTCGAAATGAATGGAACAACATCCTCGATGGCAGGTATTTATAATGCCAGCACCTTTAATGAAAACTATAATACATTCAAAAATAATACAATCCTTAATGGTTATTATGGTGTTTATATTTATGGAGCATCTGCTAACAAAGAAAAAGGGAATGTATTTGAAGGAAATAATATCACAGGATTTAATTATTATGGAATGTCATTATATTATCAGGATAGTATAACCGTTACAAAAAATATTGTTGCAAATCCATCAGGAACAACGTCTTATGGCATATATGCCTATTATAATGATAATGGTATTTATTTAAAAAATAAGATAAATATGACAGCTGCAACTACAAATTATTGTTTCTATCTATATTATAACAATACAGGTGGAACTGGAAATAGTTTAGTTGCAAATAATTTCATCAGTCAATCTGTTGGAACAAGTACAGTTTATGGATTGTATTCTAATTATTCGAAGAATATGAAGATTTTTAATAATTCTGTAAATGTAACAAAAGGAACAACTTCAGGATATGCATTTTATGTTGGATATGGAAGTGGTATAAATCTATATAATAATATTTCATCAAATACCGGTGGAGGTTATGCTTTTTATGCTCCAACAATAACTCCGGGTATTGATTCAAGTAATAATAACAATTTTTATGCAACGGGTATTAATTTAGGTTATTGGGGTTCAGCCAAAACAAATCTTGCTGCTTTACAGCTTGCAAGTGGAAAAGATCAAAACTCTTTGAATCTTAATCCAATGTATGTAAGTGTTAGTGATTTGCATACATCTAATTTCTTATTGGGAAGCAGAGGAAAATCATTGACAGAAGTAAATGATGATATTGATGGAGATATAAGAGCAACAATTCCATGTATTGGAGCAGATGAATTTGCTGTTCCTCAAAATGAAGCTGGAATTGTTCAGATAAATCAACCGCTGAGCATGATAACAACAGCCAATCAGGATATTAAGGTATCTATCCAAAGTCTTGGACAATTACCACTAACAGCTGTAACTGTAAAATGGTCAGTTAATGGAGTATTACAAACACCTTATTCATATACAGGAAATATACCTCAGTTCGGAATTGATTCGGTAGTTATTGGCAATTTTATATTTGGTACCGGTTATTCTCAAATAAAAGTATGGACAGAAATGCCTAATAATGCACAGGATATTTATAATGTAAATGATACCATGTACAAATCAGTATTTTCTTGTTCTGCACCTATGAGTGGAACTTATACTGTTGGAGGTGTCGCTGCAGATTTTCCATCTGTTGAAGCTGCCATTTCTTCATTGCAATGCGGTGTTTCCGGTCCTGTAGTATTTGATATCAATCCCGGCATTTATTCAGGAAATTACTTAATTCAAGCAATTACTGGTGCAAGTGCGACTAATACTATCACTTTTAAATCGACTAGTAATGATAGCACTTCAGTTGTTTTGCAGTATAATGCAAGTGGAACAGCCGATAATTATTTATTCAACTTTAATAATTCAGGAAATATTATACTTAAAGGATTAACTCTAAAAGCATTGAATACTACAAATGCAAATATAATTACACTTACAGGTACATTAGCTAATATTAGTATTCAAAACTCAATACTTGAAGGAACTCAATCAGGTAATACTGATGACAATCAGGTGCTTATACGTTGTGTTACTTTAAATCAGATAGATGGCTTTAATCTCATCTCTAATAAGTTGAATTACGGTAGAATGGCAATTAATTTCTTATCTACAGTTGCATCTACAAATGTTGTGTTTAAGTATAATTATATGTATAATCAATCTGCAAGACCAATGAACTTAAATAGAATTGCAGCATTGGATTTTGGATATAACGAACTTTTCAGCGATGCTACAAAAACTGGTAATGGTGGTATTTTCACAACTAATCTTACTGGTCAATGGAAATTCTATAATAATAAACTAATAAATCTTGGCGGCATTCGTGTATGGGAAGGATGGGTTAACAGTGGAACCGGTGCAGGTCAGGAAGCGTTGGTTTACAATAACTATTTATATGGAAATCCAGCTTCAAGTTATGTATTTGATGGAGGCGGTACCTATACTTATGTTAAATTTTTACACAATACATTTGTTGGAAATCCAACAGCTACTGTTGTTAACTTTAATAATTATTATGGTTGTAATAATTTTATTACATTTAAAAATAATATTTTATATAGTACTGGTTCAAAATTACTTCACACAACACCTTCTGCTACTAGTGGCTCACCAATTTGCAGTTCTAATTTTCAGAACTACACCTTTAATAATAATAATTATTATACTACTGGTGCTACTTTGGCTACTTTTAATGGAACAACATGTGCTAACCTTGCTGCTTTAAAAACAGCAACAACACAGGAAACCAATTCAGTTTCTCTGAATCCGCAATTTGTTGGAACAACAGATCCTCATATTACCAACTATTCATTAAAAGGTTTGGCATCTGCAGTTCCTGAAGTTACAGATGATATTGATGGTCAACTAAGAAGTACTATTGCTCCTGATCCTGGTTGTGATGAATTAATGATGTATAATAATGATGCAGGTATAGTCTCTTTACTGCAAGGTGCAATATGTCCGGGAAATACTCCAATAGTTGTAAAACTTAAAAACTTTGGTACAAATCCGATTAACAATGTTGATATTAACTGGAGTGTTAATGGAATAACTCAGAATCCATTCCTCTACAGTGGATCATTAGCTTCATTAGCAGATACTAATTTAAACATAGGTAATTATAATTTCCTTTCTTTGATAAATTACAATTTGCTAGTTTGGACATCCTTACCAAATAATCTTGCTGATGGATATTCAGCCAATGATACTTTAAAAATATTAAATACTTTTGCAGGACTTTCTGCTGGTAGCTATAGCGTTGGTGATTCAACCTCTGATTTCCTAAATCTGACAACTGCAATTAACTTCATATCAACTAATGGTGTTTGCGGTCCTGTTGTATTTAATATTAAACCAGGAACTTATACCGGAAGATACACTATACCGGCTATTTTAGGTACATCAGCTGTAAATACTGTTACTATAAAATCATTAAATGATGACAGTACATCTGTTGTACTTGCTGCCACTGCAACCGGTACTGCTGACAACTGGATTGTAAAACTAAATGGTTGTCAGTATGTTACTGTAAAAAATCTGAAATTTACTCCACTAAATGCAACTTATGCCAATGCAATTGTAATTGCAAATACTTCAAAATTTAATAAAATCCAAGGAAACTATCTTGTAAGTGCAAATACATCAGGCTCTGGTGCAGATTTGTCTTTAATTCGTTCTGAGGATGTTAATAGCACTGATAATTTTATAACTGCTAATCGCACTTTAGGCGGTTCAATGGGTATTTATATTAAAGGTGTTTCTACAACATCAAGATTGGAAAGAGTTTATGTAGCCAAAAATCTTATTGAAAATTTTATGCAATATGGTATCCGTTGCGAATATGCAAATTCTCCGGTTATTGACTCTAATACTGTAATATCTTATCTTGCTAATACCGGAACCCGGATAGGTGTTTCCATGTATTATGGGTATGATTCAACAAAAGTTACGAAAAATACAATAATTCTTTCAAATTGTACTAATACACAAGGGGTTGGTTATGAGTATATGACTGGAACAGCCACTGCAAAATCTTTGATTGCCAATAATTTTGTAAGTCTTTTAAATGGTGTTACTGGAACTTATGCAATCAGAATGTATCCAAATAATTATTATGCCATAGTTGCCAATAATTCAATTTTTATAAATGGAACAAGTAATACTGATACCAGAGGTATAAATTCAGCAACTCAAAATACTAATGTTGAAGTTTATAACAACAATGTAGTTTCAAACAAATATCCTTGTTTCTATGAAGGAACCTCTGTAATAAAATCTGACAACAATAACTATTATTCAACTACCAATCTTTATGGATATTATGTAACAGCATACGTTAACTTTACTACTATGGCTGCTTTAGCTACTGCTACTCAAAAAGATTCCAATACTGTTTCAATTGATCCGATATTTTATAGTAATACTGATTTACATTCTGATAATGTTGGTTTGTACGCAAAAGGCAAATCATTACCTAATGTAACCATTGATATTGATGGACAATCGAGAGCAGCTATTCCTTGTATTGGAGCAGATGAATTTGTAATAACTCCTAATGATGTTAAAGTAAAAGCATTATATACTTATGGGAATTTGTCAAAACAAAATGCAGTTCCTCATATAGTTAAAGCAATTATTAAAAATGTTGGCAGTAATCCTCAAACAAATATAAATGTAACTTTAAATATAACAGGAAGTAGTACTTTTACTAATACAAAGACTATTGCTTCTCTAGCTACCGGTGCAGAAGATACCATAAGTTTTGATCCGTTTACACCTTTGGTTGATGGCATTAATCTTGTAAAAGTCAGTTTACCTTCTGATGATATTATCAGCAACAATGAACTTATTTACAATCAAAATGTAACAGATTCAATTTTTGGTTATGCAGAAAATTTGAATCCAACTGGAAGTTATGGTTTTAATACAGGATCTGGATTAATTCTGAACAAATACTATCTGAATGGAAGTAAATTAATCAAATCAATAAGGGCTTATATTACTAAAAATAATACCATTGGCAATAACATCTATGGGGTTGTTTTAAATCAGAATGGGGTAATTGTAGATTCTACATTGGTAAAAACCATTACTGCTACTGATACCAATACTTGGGTAACTTTAGATTTAATCAGTCCTCCTAATACATCAACCATAAATAATTATTTTTATGTAGGTATCGCACAAAAAGCAAATACCTCTGTTGGTTACTATCCTGTAGGAACACAAACAGAAAATCCGGGAAGGAGAAATGCTTATTTCTATTCAAATACCTTAGCTGGAACTACACTTGTTGAAACTACAACCAATGGCAGATTTATGATAGATGCCGTTACAATGTTACCTGCAAATTATGATGCAAGTGTTGCACAAATTGTAACACCTAATTCAGGTTGCGGAAATACCAATGCAGAAACTGTTAAAATAAAAATAGCCAATAATGGATTAAATCCAATATATGGCACAACACATGGTTTAGTAGCTAATTATGCATTAAGAGTAAATGGGAATTTAATAAATATTGTTACTCAAGCTGTATCAGATACAATTCAGACAGCAACATTAAAAGATTTTACATTTACTACACCAGTAGATATTTATGCTTCAACAACAGATTCAAATTATTCATTGGTAAGTTGGGTAAATCTTAATAACGATCCATTCCATAACAATGATACGTTGACAAAAGCAGTTTTATCAAAATATACACCACCTGCTCCTTTGGTTAATTCAATTTCTATACCTTATGCTACACAAGGAACTTTAAATGCAGTTTCAAGTGATACTATTTTCTGGTATCATCAAGCCATAGGTGGAACAAAAATTGCTCAAGGTCCAAGTTATACAACTCCGGTTTTATATACTTCTGATACTTTATGGGCAAATGCAGTTACTAAATTTTCTGCAAATGCAATTTTAGGAACCGGAACAACTACAAATGGAGCAACTGCATCCTATCCAGCACCTTATGGTAATTATTGGTGGGGTGCTAAATATCAGATTTTAATCACTAAAGCTGAGTTAAATGCTTTTGGAGCATTCGGAGGGCTTATTAAATCGCTTGCTTTTGATGTTGCTGTTGTTGGAGGCGCTCCACTACAAAACTTCCAAATCAAAATGGGTCATACAACAAATACGGCATTAGCAACAGGTAGCTATTTAACTAATTTAACTACTGTATATACAAATCCTTTATTTACAGATGTTGTAGGTTGGAATACACATGTTTTCACTTCTCCTTTTGTATGGAACGGTATTGATAATATCATTGTAGAAACCTGTTTTAATAATTCAGCTTATACTACCAATGCTCAAACGAGATATACAGCTACACCCTTTAATTCTGTTGTTTATTCTTATGGTGATAATGCAAACAATTGTACAAATGCAACAAGTACAGCTGTAACTTCCAACCGTCCAAATATGAAATTATCAATTGAAAAAGATGGATGTGAAAGTAACAGAACCCAAGCTATTGTAACTGTTGCTCCACCGCCTGCTAATGAAGCTGGATTATTGGCTTTTACCAATCCAACAGGACCTGTTCCATCCAATACACTCACTGATATAAAAGTATTGTTAAAGAATTATGGTACACAGCCTTTATCTTCTGTAAAAGTAGATTACAAACTTAATAGTGTTTTACAACCACAATATTTATGGAATGATTTAGCAAACCCTGTACTTCCAGGAGGAACCAAAGAACTTACAATAGGTTCGTTTACTTTACCTGGTGGATTAGATACTTTAATTGCTTGGACATCCGAGCCTAATGGATTAATAGATATTAACCCGTTAAATGATACAGCTAAAGTGTATTTTTCATCCTGTATGTCAGGTACATTTACAATTGGTATTGGTAAAAATTTCCCATCATTCACTACTGCGTTAAATTCTCTTAATGGTGCAGGTATATGTGGAAATGTTGTGTTTCTGGTAGATTCTGGTTTATATGAAGAAAGATTATTTATTAATCCGATTAACGGAGCCGGTCCAAATTCAACAATAACATTTACTTCTGCAACAGGTGACAGCACAGATGTAGTATTACACTATACGCTTTCAAGTGCTGCTGCCTGGGCAATGAAATTTATTGGTAGCAGTTATTTTACATTCTCAAAAATGACATTGTCTGTTTCGGGAAGTAATACGTGGGGACGTATAATGGAATTGGGTCCAAATTCTCATCATATTGAAATTTCCAATTGTGTTATCGAAGGACTTCAAGCTGGATCTTCGAGCAGTAATTATGCATTAATCTTTGCAAGTGGTGCTGCAATAAATTATAATACATATAAAAACAATTTAATGCTGAATGGTTCTCATGGTATTTATTTATACGGTGTTAGTGGTAATTTAAACAAATCAAATACTGTTATTGGCAATACATTTAAAGATTTCTTCTATTATGGAATATATGTTTATTATCAGGATAGTATTACTGTTAGCTCAAATACAGTTCAGAATTTAGCAAGTGCTGCTACCGTTTATGGATTATATTCTTTATATGCAAATAATAACATCTATACAAAAAATAAAATCCAGATTACAGGAACCTCTGCTTATTGTATGTATCTTTCATCAAACAATACACCTTCAGGCAATGGTTTGGTTGCTAATAACTTTGTCAGTCAATCTGTTGGGACTTCTGTAGTTTATGGTTTATATTTAACATCAAGTAATAACCTGAATGTTTATAATAATTCTGTAAATGTAACAGGTGGAAGTTCTACTTATTATGCTTTCTATATCAGTGCTGGTTCAAATAATAATATTGTAAATAATATTTTCAGTAATTCAGGTGGTGGGTATGCATATTATGCTTCATCTTCAACAGGTATTAATACCAGTAATTACAATAATTTATATGCTACAGGAACAAACCTTGCATATTGGGGTGCTGCCAAAACAAATTTAGCTGCATTACAAGCGGCAAGTGGAAAAGACCTGAACTCAATATCTGTAAATCCAGGTTTCTTTGGTGTTCATAATCTACACATGATTAACTTTTTAATTGATAAAACAGGAACCCCACTTGCTCAGGTTACTGATGATATTGATGGAGATCCTAGAAATGCTACTTTACCGGATATTGGAGCAGACGAATTCGATTTGCCTGATAATGATGCTGGTATTCTTGCAATGACAACACCAACAAATCCGGCTGTTACGGGTGTTCAGAATGTAAATGTTATTATGAAAAACTGGGGTGTACTTAATCTTAGTTCAGTTGCAATCAACTGGAGTGTAAACGGTGTTCTTCAGTCTCCTTTCAATTGGTTAGGAAACAAAGCTTCAGGAGAAGTAGATACTGTTTGGATAGGAGTTTATAATTTCCCAACCGGACAATCAGCTATGAAATTCTGGACTTCAATGCCAAATAATGTTGTTGATCAGTTAAATATGAATGATACTTTAACAACAAGTGTAATTGCTTGTTCAGGTCCATTAAGCGGGAATTATACTATAGGTGGTAGTTCTGCTGATTATGCAACATTTACAGGTGCTGTTCAATCATTACAAATGTGTGGTGTTGGAGGTCCGGTAATCTTTAATGTTAATCCGGGTAATTATAACGAACAATTTTTAATTTCTACCATAAGTGGCGTATCTGCTACTAACAGCGTAACTTTCCAATCTGCAACCGGTGATAGTACAAGTGTAATTCTTGGATATAACTTTACTCAAAGTGGTAAAAATTATGTAATTCAATTAACCGGTGCTCAATATATTACTATAAAAGGAATTACCATCCGTCAAACAAATCCTTCAAGCGGAAGAGTAATTAATTTTACCGGTAGTCCTTCAAATATAACAATTGCCAATAACAGAATCGAGATGCCATTTAACACAGCAGGTACTACTGCCGGTGTGGTTACATTAAGTTCTGATTTTGGTAATGATAATAAAATTCTGAATAATAATATTTCAACTGGTTATAATGGCATTGTAGCTCAGGGTTCAGCAGCTGCGCCTGCATTAAGAACGTTAATTAAAGGAAACATTATTACTGGTTTCTATAATTTCGGTATTCAATGTACCTATTTAAATTCTCCTGTAATTGATTCAAATGTAGTAATTTCTAATGTTAGCGGTTCAGGAACCAGAAATGGAATTTTATTAAACAATTGTACTGACAGTTTGAAAATTACCAGAAATTCAATTGTAATGTCTAATTCAGCCAATACAAATGGAATTTCATTCGAAACAGTTACTTCTACTGCTAATGCAAAAGGTCTTATCGCCAATAACTTTGTAAGCTTATTAAATGGAACAAGCTTTACTTACGGAATTAGAATGTATCCTATTAATTATATAGTAATTGCAAATAACTCCATATTTGTTAATGGATCAAGTGCAACAGATACAAGAGGTATAAATGTTGTAAACGGAACAAACAATGAAGTATATAACAACAATGTTGTTTGTAACAGGTATCCTAACTTCTATGAAAATAATTCGGTATTAAAATCAGATTTTAACAATTTCTATTCTACTACAAATACGTATGGTTATTTTAATGGATCAACAGTTAACTTTACTTCTTTAAGTGCTCTTAGTGCTGCATATCAAAAGGATTCAAATTCTGTTTCTTCTGATCCTGATTTCATTAGCAATACAAATTTACATGTATATACTTCTGCCGTTAATAATTTAGGTTTACCTTTATCTAATATTACAACTGATATTGATGGACAATTAAGAGATGCAAACACACCGGATATAGGTGCTGATGAGTTTTCTCCATTGCCTATCGATTTGGGTGTTACAACTATATATGAACCTAGTGTGAATTACTCTCAGGCTGGAACTAATATTGTAATTAAGGTTAGATTTAAAAACTTTGGTGCTGATAGTATTTCAAACTTTAATGTAGTTTGTAAATATGGAAATAATGCTCCAATAGTGCAACCTTATTCTGCATATCTGCTTTCTAATAAATCTGATTCAATATTTTTTAATGTAACTGTACTTCCTGGAAATAACGAAATTAATACTTATACTTCATTGGTTAGTGATGGTAATCATACTAATGATACTACCAAAATTAATTTCTTTGGTGTTCCTTTAAAGAATATTCCATATAGCGATAATTTTGATGGTGCAACTGAAGAATGGTTCAAAACGGGAGGTGGTTTGCAGTGGCAGAGAGGTATTCCTAATGCAACTGTAATAAATACAGCTCATACTGCTCCTAATGTATGGACTACAGTTCTTAATGGTAATTATATTAATAATAGTGATGATTATCTTTATACTCCAATATTTAATAATTCGATACTGAAAGCAGATACACTTAAATTCTGGTTTAAAATAGATGCTGAAAATAACAAAGACGGTGGCTATATAGAGTATAAGGATTATAATGGACAATGGTTAAGATTGGGAAGTATTTCAACACTTGATACAAATTCTGTAAATTGGTATAATTCTACTACTACTGCAATGTGGACTGGTACTGGTTTAGGATGGCAACAAGCTAAATATGCTGTTTCCAAGATGACAAATCTTCCTCAGTACATTCAATTCAGGTTTGTATTTTATTCAGATGGAGTTAATAACAACTTTAATGGTTGGGCTATTGATGATTTTGAACTTACATTGCTTCCTATTCCTGATGATGCCGGTGTTATTGCAATTACAAATCCAAATACATCTCTGATGGGTGATACCGTTTATCCAACAATCACAGTTAAAAACTTTGGATTAAATCCTTTAACTTCAATACCTGTGAAATATTCGATAAACAATCAGACTCCGGTTTCTGAAATCTTTAATACAACGTTGGCTCCCGGAGCAACTGCTGATTATACTTTTAATACTTACTTTAAAGTACTTACCCAACCAACTTATACTATAAAGGCTTATACAACTGTTACTGGTGATTATTACACAGGTGCTGATACTACTACTAAAGTTGTAAATGTTTCACCTGCATTAAATGATGTTGGTGTTACTGGTATTATTAGTCCAACTGATATTGTTTCTTCGGGAAGTGTTATAACTGTTAAGGTTAAAATCAAAAATTTCGGTACTAATCCACTTACTTCTATTCCTGTTTCCTTTCAAAGGGGAACTCAACCAGCTATAAATGAAGTTTGGACAGGTCCTGCTTTGAATCTGGGAGATACAGCAATTTTCTCATTTAATACAACATTCACAGTTCCTTTGGGTAGTTCATTTGCATTCAGTGCATTTACAACTCTTGCAAATGATGCTTACATTCCAAATAATAAAATTACAAAATCCATTACCATTAGTACGACAATACCAGGCAATGCCGGAAATATTTCATCAACAGAACCTGTTTTTGGTGGTGATACAATTTGTTTCCCAATTGCGGCAACTACTCCAAAAGTTGTTACTTATACTGTGCCAACTATTGGAAATGTATCTAATTACGTTTGGAATTACACAGGAACCAATGTTACATTTACTACAAATGATACTACTACATCAAATTCTGTAACTATATCTTTTGAACCGAATGCAACAAGTGGTTTATTAACCGTTTATGGTTTCAATACGATAGGTAATGGCAATACTTCTCCGGCTTTCTCTATCGATATTATCCAAAATTGCACCATTGGAATTGATGAAGACCTGTTGGATAATTTCTGGATGAGCCAGAATATGCCAAACCCAACTAATTCAAATACAGTTATCGAATACAATATCCCAAAACAAGGTGATATTTCATTTGAGATTGTAAATATGATTGGTCAAAGTATCTATAAGTTTAAGGAAACCAAAGAACCGGGAAGACACAGCATTAATCTTAACATTTCTGATATGCCTGATGGTATCTATTATTATACATTGATATATAAGGGCAATCGTTTGGTTAAGAAAATGATTGTAAATAAATAGTTTTTAGTTTTTTTCATAATGTGAAGCTGCTTCGGAAACGGGGCAGCTTTTTTTATATCCATCATCAATGAAAATATCGGCATCGCTGGCGTCATTTATGCCATCATCAATGAAGATATCGCCCTCCTTGGTGTCAATTATGCCATCATCAATGAAGATATCGGCATCCTTGGTGTCAATTATGCCATCATCAATGAAGATTTCGGTATCCTTGGTGTCAGTTATGCCAACATCAATGAAGATATCGGCATCCTTGGTATCAATTATGCCATCATCAATGAAGATATCGGCATCCTTGGTGTCAGTTATGCCATCATCAATGAAGATATCGGCATCCTTGGTATCAATTATGCCATCATCAATGAAGATATCGGCATTCTTAGCGTCAGTTATGCCATCATCATTAATGAAATCGGTTTTATTTGAATCAAAATATTACATTGCCCAAAAATATCAAATAGTTTGTACTATCTTTTTATTAAAGATTTATAACTATTTTTGAAATAGAAGAGGATAAGGTTGATTTATAAAAATACATTCATATTAGCAACTTAATGCTTAATAAATTTTGAGCTAAAGAGAAAAGATGAGGAAACGGGTATCAGCTATTTTAAATATTATTCCAATATTTCTTTAACTCTTCCAATTTCACCACTTTCCAATCTGACTTTGATTCCATGAGGGTGAAAGCTTGTATTTGTAAGTATGTCTTTTACAATTCCTTCGGTTAAAATACCATTTCGTTGATTTTGCTTCAGCACAATCATTACTTCTAAGCCTTTGCTTATGTCGTTTCTGTTAACTCCGTCCATACTTATTTCTTTTTTTGTCCTCTGGTTTTAGGTTTACCATATTTCTGTTTCATTTTTTCTGCACGGGTTAAATGGTTATAAACCTTAAGGTTTTTTTCTTTTTTAGGATGAAATGCAGGTCCTGACTCTACTTTTTTGGGAAGTTTGAGCAAAACATTTTTCATTTGAACTTTGGGCATTTCGTCTTCAGTAAGTAAATCGGAAATTTCCAATTCATCAGGTAATTCCAAAATCGGAATTTTATAATTCATCAATTCTTCAATAAGATGCTGACTTACTTCTTCTTTTGGAGTAATAAAGCTTATTGCAATTCCTTTTTCTTTTGCCCTTCCGGTTCTTCCAATTCTATGCATATAATTTTCGGGCACTTCATGGGTGTCGAAATTAATTACATGCGAAACCTCAGAAATATCCAATCCTCTGGAGATAATATCTGTAGCAATTAATACACGATAAT
>CAZYEM010000012.1:0-32567 GCA_964646395.1 uncultured Bacteroides sp. | reverse complement strand
TCCTATCTCAAATTTTTTTGATAAAGGATGAGAATAACCAATTCCTAAATTATAACAATAATACCAGTCATCCACAACAACTTTTTCCTGAAAAGCTTCAAGTCTGGAAGTTATATAACTTAATCCAATCCCTGAATAGATATCAACTTTTGAAATTTTCATGTTAAAAACCAATAACAAAGGGATTGCATTTAATCGTGCTTTAAAAATTGTATTACCAAAAGAAGTAGAAACCAAGTCGGAATCTTGTTTTGAAATAGTAAGATAAGCAGATTCTATACCTATATTTAATAAATGATTAGGTTTCCATAATACTCTCAATGTAGGAGAATAATATAAACTATTCAAATGACTGATTTCATTATCAAAATTGGCAATAAATCCATTTCCGATAGATATATTAAGAGCAAAATTTGTATTTTTTATTTTTTCATTCTGAGATAATACGTTTAATACCAAACCAAAAATTAAAAAAATAAGTACATAGATTTTTTTATTGAGATGTATAATATTCATAAGCAACAATACTTGGATAATTTGTAACCATACCATCAAATTCACTTTTTTTAACAAAAGTTCTAACTAATTCCGTAGCATCCAATGTCCAAACGAAACATCTGAATCCACTATCATGCATAGCTTTAACTCTTTCATCAAGAAGTCCTAATGACCAACGTGGCGTCCATATTTTCGATTTGGACTGATGAACAAAAGTTTCGTCCATTTCACAGATTGATGGATGATTTTGGAAATCCGGATAATTAATATATTCATTTAAAATTACATCATTAGGAATGCCAATTAATATTTCAAGCTTTTTCCCATTTTGGATTGCTAAATTTTGATATTTTGATTGTAAGTCAACTAATTTTTGCATCATTCCTGATGATTTGATGTCAAGCCAAACTAATTTAAGATTTGTTTTATTTACAACCGTATTTAATGCTTCATCAAGTGTTGGTATTCTTTCGCCATCTTTTAAAGTACAAAACGATCGAAGCTGCGAAAAGCTATAATCAGAAATTTTACCTATAAAAAAATCCTCATTAATCAGTCTTTTACTCATATATTCATCATGAAATAAAACAGGAATTCCATCTTTGGTTGCCTGAACATCAATTTCTATTGCATTAGCTCCCAATCTTTCAGCATATTGAATAATACCTAATGAATTTTCTGAAGATGGAAGTTTATCACTGTTTCTACCGCCACCTCTATGGGCAATAATCCAATAATTTTCTAAAGATTTAGTAATTGGTTTAGTGTATGTTATATCAAATAGCTTGTTTGGATATTCATTTTCAATTCCATAAGCAGAATTAATTATAATATTTGCTGGAGTTAGTCCTTTTAAAATTTCCTTTGCTCCATTTTCTGGTTTAATTATCATAGAAATTAGTCCTGTTTCGGAGTTGGAAGCAAAACGCCAGTAACCTTCAAAAATAATGCTAGAATCTTTATAACCAGCTTGAAGTATAATATATGATTCATTTTTCATTGAAAATACCGAAATATATTTTCCACTGGATTTTATAACAACCTTGCTTCCAAATAATAAATTATTTAATGTATAAATACCTTCAATCTTTTTTGTCATCGAATCAGTTAAATTTGAAGTATTTACCAATAATCCTAAATTCCCATTTAAGGGAATCTCAAGTTTTGGATAATCTTTATAACATGATGATAATAATAAAGTTATAAAGATATATAAGCTGATTTTTAATAGATTATGCATAAATTTAGATTTAAAAGATGAAGGAAAATGAATATTCGGGGTACAAAAGATATTCATCTATTGCTGTATATGTAAGCCATGCCTGATAATAAAATTTTGCATAGTTAAGTTTAACTCCAATTGCTACCCAATTATTATTCCATAAGGGTTGTTCGATAATAAATTGAAAGGAATAAGCAGAATTTGCTTGTGAACTTTTTCCGAGAATTGCATCTTCCGAATAGGTTCTGATAGTACTGTATTGATTTTCCAGCTTATATGAAAAATAAAAGTTTTTAAACTTGTAACCCCCAATAATGTATGGATTTAAAATAAAGCCTGAAGCATTTAATCTGATTACTTCCTGATATAAGTGTCCAAACCAGAATGATGTATTTAAACCTAAACCCAAAATAGCTCTTTTTTCAATTAAATTCTTTTGAAATGCAATTGAAATCATATTTGAAATATAGTTTGAGTTAAGTTTTGCATGTAATGTTATTTTTTTTGGTAAACCAATTTTGAAATCTGCATTAATCACAGGTAATGTATTGATTTCCTCTTCAGTAATCTCTAATGGCACTCTGGTAATACTTAATCCTGTACTTATTTTATAATTCCATTTAGTAAAAGTTGATGGATAAAAAAGTATATCTTTTTTAAGTATAATATCCTGAGAAATAGCAGTAAAGCTGTAAAAAAGTGCAAAAACAAAAAGAAAACTTATTTTCATTATTTGTCAGTTTTTATTTTTAAGTAATTGATTTTCAAAATTAGTAATAATATTGGAATAATTATTTAAAATTATAAAATTCAGATTTATAAATAAAAAAAGCTGCTCCGAATCCGAAGCAGCTTTATAAAACAATACAATAAAATTATTTTGTTTGTACGTAGTTATATCCTTTTATTTCTGCAGCAGTAAAAGTAGGAGTGATGTTATTGTTAGTCATAAAATCAAATGCCATACCATTGGTTCCAAACATAATAGATTTAGCATCATAACCCAATAAACGTAGGTAAGCAGATAAGTAAGCACTGGTTTGACCAGTATAGCAATAAACTGCAATTGGTTTGTTAGTTGGTAAAGTTTTTAAGTCAGCAGCTAATTTAATTGAAGCTTTTGGAGTATATTGAATAGCTCCTGGTATATGTCCTAAATTATATTGTGCTTCTGGCCAATAGTTAACAATGTAATAATTGTTTAATGCACCAAATACGGTGGCATTGGTTACTGTTGCAGGTCCAAAGCCTTCAGTTAATAATGCATTTACACGTGCTTCAAGAATTTCCTGTCCAGTAGTTTTTCCTGTAGTTAAAGTTGGTAAGTTTCCAACAGCTGCTTTTGCATTTGCAGTAGTGTTAAACTGTGTAGCATAAGTGTTTGAAACAGAATTGTTCCATTTTGCAGCAAATTTTGTATTCCATGAACACATTCCCCATTTCATTGAAAAAACTTTATCATAGCCCATCAAACGAAGTAATAATGCTCCGAAACCTGCTGTTTGTCCGGTATAACAAACGATAGCTACTTTTGTATAGTTAGCCAGATTTACTCCTTTGATATGTGTTAATAAATTTGCCAAAGGCACCTGTACTGCATTCTGAATATGTCCTAAAGTATCATAATCACCTTTGTTTCTTATGTCAATAATGTAAATTTGATTGGTTTGATTTAAAGTGTAAACATCAGTTGCTGTTATAACTGATGGCATATCAGTATTTACATAATCTTTCCCAAGTGGAGAGTTTGTAGATTCCAGATAAGTAGCCAAAACTTCAGATTCATTTACAACTACTGGTGGAATAACTTGTGTATCATCATCTTTACATCCCGTAAAAATGAACATTGCAAAAACGATGCCTAGCATCAGTGAATTTAATTTTCTCATGTTTGTCTTTGTTAATTTGTTAATTTGTTATTTAGAAATATATGATTATTAATTATTTTTTTGTAAACCATGATGAAGGAAGATTACCATCGCATGTTATTCCGGAAGTCGCAGCTTGCTCCCATGGAAGTAAATCGCTGTTAAACAAATAAAGTTCTTTGTTAACTAAAGTTCCGTTATCATTTCTGATATGACATTTTGAATAACAGGCACCACTTCCAACTTGTGTTCTGGAGGTAAATTTAAGAATATTATGAGGAGATGTATAATTATAGGTAGGCAATGCATCAAAGTTTGCATAATTTGCAACTCCATAAACAGCCCAATTATCCGGTGCAGCCAATGTTCTTCTTACAAGCGTTAAGTTAAAACCTGTCTTAATTGTAGGAATTGGATTTTTTGCAATCTTAAAACCGTGATAAGCAGCAACTCTTGCTCCATCTCCATGAATATGACAACTTCCACAATTATTATAATCCTGAGAGTGGCATACTTGACAATTAAAATCTTCAAAATGTTGAGTATGATATTGATTTGAAGTTTGAGAAGTTGTATGGCATATTTTACATTTTGGAAGTTTAGAGTATGCGTAGCGTTGTTCAACAGCTATACCATCTCCATGTAATTCGTCTGATCTATGACATGTTGTACATTTATATGAATACTTGGTTAAATGTACATCTGGTTGAGTTCCCGATGCTACACCAAGATAAGCGTGTCCACCACGGGAAACATGACAGGTTACACAAACAGTTATCATATCTGGTGTTTTTTTAAACATATGTCCCTGAGCTAATCCACCACCACCGATTGGTGGTCTTACAATATGACAATTACCGCAAGTTCCATGACAAGTTGCACAATTCTTGTTATAACCTTCTATCTTATGTGCTGGTAATTGATCGAAATCCTGACTGCTTGAAAATCCACTTCTTATGGCTACTTTTCTTTTTTGTCCGGTACCATTATGGATACTTGTTTTGAAATTATTTGTAATTGCCTGATGACATGATCCGCATTTATTCACATAATCAACTGAAGGATGTCTAAGAAAATTACCTGAATGTGCAAGGTTTTTATCAGATGTACCATCCACTCCATTATGACAACCAACACATCCAATAGCATAATGTGAAGTTTTTTTGTATTCTTTAAAACCATCTCCACCCATATAAACTCTATCATAAGGCTCATAATGTGGTGCTTCTCCACCACAGCCGCCAGCTGGTGCACCTGTATCGGGTGTATAAACAGCTTGTAAATGAGCATAATTAGTATGACATGATTCACAAGATGCAAAATTTGAATTTATTGGATTTTGATCTTCTCCTTCATCATCTTTTGAACAACTTAACAATGTTAATGCTAACATTGAAAATGTTATTGAAGCTGCAATTATTGTTTTAAATCTTTTCATTTTATTATTATGTTATAATTATAATTCTATTGTTATTTTATTCACAATATTATTTTTCAAAATTACACTTAAAAATGAATTTATACTTTGCTGATTTAATGATTCAAAACGCAACAGTCTTATATATTTATCATAAAAAAAACTGATTCATATCAGGTTTATTAATGTTTTTGTTGTAATATTGCATTAATATTTTATATATATGATTAATAAAGAGAAATTTTCAGGATGTACCGTTAGTTCCCCTTCTTGTAAGTGTTTTGAAAAACTTACTAAAGAAGAATTAGAATTGATTGAATCAAAATCAGTTTATGTTACATTCAAAAAAGGTGAAATTTTATGCAAAAAAGGATCAATCTCATCCCATATAATGATGATAGAAGCCGGATTGGTTAAAGTTTTTCTTGAGAACGGATCAAATACACTTGTGCTAAAAGTCGTAACAAGTGGAAATTTAATTGGATTATCCTCAATAAGAGAAGGATCAAATGTTTTTCCTTATAATGTCATGGCTTATATTGATACCAAAGTAAAACAAATTGACATAAATACTTTTCATCAGATTTTAAGTAATAATGCTGCTTTTGCAAAAGAAGTGATTGAATTATTAGGATCAAACAGCGAACAGATTCACGGTCGATTTTTTTGCTTGGTTTATAAGCAATCTTATGGTAGAATGGCTGATATATTGCTTTGTATGGCTGATCGTATTTTTAAAAACAAAGAATTTGAATTACCTGTTTCCCGAAAAGATCTGGCCGAATTAACAGGATTAAGTTCAGAAACTGTTATAAGGATATTGAAGAAATTTCAAGATGATAAATTAATTCAAATGGAGGGAAAATCTATTAAATTAATGGATTATGATAGACTGATTAACATAAGTGAGAATGGTTAATAAATCAGGATTTATGATAATTGGATTTTAAGACGAATAAGATTTTAAAAACTTCAGTTTACTATATATTAATGCTTTGTGCTGTGTTTGACGAAGTGAGATTTTTAAATTGAAGTTCAATGAAAAAAGCAATTTTTTGAAGTCCAGATGTTATTTGAAAACAAATATTACAAACATAACTAAAAACAAATAGAATTGTATCATCAATCATTTTTAATTTTGTGATACTGATTTTTTGAAAATTACAATGAATAATGGAAATTGAAGAAAGAGTTGCCAAATCCGAAACACGTCAGTTTAAAGTAATTATTCCTGGTGTTTTAAATGCTCATAATACTCTTTTTGGTGGTATTGCCATGCAATGGATGGATGAAGTGGCTTATATTACAGCAACAAGATTTACCCGTCAGAAAGTAGTAACTGTTTCTTCTGATAAAATAAATTTCAAACATGCTGTACCTTATGGTAGTATTGTTGAAATAGTTGGAAAAGTTATTGAAATTGGCTTGGTTAAAATTGAAGTTAAAGTTGAAATTTATTTAGAAAATATGTTTGCTGAGGGTAGGGAAAAAGTTATTGAAGGTAAATTTACTTTTGCCGCAATTGATGATAACAATAAGCCTGTAAAGATATTATAAAGATTCAAATAAAATTATATCAATATAAATCTATTAGCACTTTACAAACTTTTTAACTATATTAATTAATAAAAAACATTCCACTTTTTATATCTTTGCAAGATAATAATTTGCAATGAATGAAAAAAATTCAAAAACTTTTAATAATACTTCTCATTTTTTTAGCAAAAAATAACCTTGCTCAACAATATGATAAAGATTCAACTATTTTAAACAATCCGAAAAGCATTTATAATCATAACTTTTTTGAAAAGTGGTATTTACATAATAATTTTGAGCACTTTGTTGATAATTATTACGATTTTACTATTCATCAGTTAGAAACTACAGGTGATTATTCACAGCCAAATCCATATACATTTTCAATAATGGGTGGTAGTTATAAATGGAATAAATTTACTTTCAATGGTTTCAGGATAAATGATATGTTTATGGGTGGAAATGCTTTGCATAAACCTTATTTATTTGATAATGATATTTCAATTGATATTTATAATTCTTCCATTGATTTTACTTCATCAAAAGATGTTGGAGAGAAAGTTTATGTACAATGGAATCACGGTACTTTAGGTGATAGAGTATGGAATGCTGATGAAATAATCAATTCTGTTACGGGACATGTTTCACCCTACGAAAGACTCTTAAAACCAATTGAATACCGTCGTCGTGTAAAAGATAATATTTTATTGATGCTACATAACATAATACCATCAAAATATGGAAATCTATATCAAAGTATTTATCTGAATGCAGGGCAACGAATGCATACCGCTTTTGATTATAATGGAATGAATAGCTATTATCCTGAAAACTATCTTCAATTTCATATAAATGGTAATTTGCCTACGTTATCAAAAAAATTATTTGATGAAACAAAGTATTTATTTACTTATTCAGATAGAGATCAGTTGTTTGCAGAATATTATTATAATGAAAATGAAACAGCAAAACTTAAAAGCTTTAATTTTTCATTATTTGGTAGTAAAAACAATAAGTACACAACTGGCATTAATCTTTCATTGAAAAATATTGTTCATAATCAACCAAATTTTTCTAGGAATTTTCTGGATGTTGACGGAGAAGGTTTTGAACCTTGGTATGTTGATGGCAATAGCTTAGAGTTTTCATTTAATCATAAACAGAACAAGACTTTAAATAAACATTTTTCAATTAATGCAGATTTTAGCAATGGATTAATGATTTTTAATCCCAAACAAAATTCATCAAGTAATACTATTTATTTACAAGACAGTATTAATAATTTTCGTTCACTTTATTACACAGAATGGGAACATCAGTCTTTTGTAAGTGGATTGTTTGATAATGAAGCTGGTATAAAATATCAGGATAAATTACTAAATAATATTTTAAATTTATCGGTTAAAGCAGATTTAACTTTAGATGGATTTGCTGTTTCAGGTAATAGTTTTGTAAAACCTTCATGGCAGTTTTCTGTTGATGCTGGTTTTCAGATAATTCCTAAAATTAAAATATCTATTTTATTAGGAAAAAAACAATTACCTTTTGATGCTGATTATATTAGGTTTTTTTCTGCTGATTATATGAGTGGAAAAACCTATTATTGGAATGACAATAATAATGATAAACAGTTTCAAACCAACGAACAAGGACTGCTTTTTACAACAACAGGTGGAAAATATCATCATATAGGAGAGAATATGCAACAACCGTATGAAATTTATTTTGATTTACCGATAGAAATAAAAGCAGGGAAAAGAAGTTTATTTACCATCACTGGTCAATATAGGCAATACAGAAATTTATGGGGAATTACATATACAGAAAATGAATCAGAATTAGGTTATTACATAAATCAAAATATAAATATCTATCAAAATGATCCTGCTGATATACGTCAGATATTTTTTCTTAATAGTGGTGAAGTCAATTATACAACTACTAATAATTATTCAGAATTAATGGAAGCAGGCACAGGTAATAAATCGATTATGTATGATAATCCTTTTTATTCTGGATTAAATTTAAAATATGAATATCAGAGTAAAAAACTATATTTATCAGCTTCGTTCACTGCATATATGTTGGTTGGTTTTGGTTCGATGGGAAATGGAGTTCTTCATAATAATCTTGGCGTTTTATCCGAATCAATGGCAAATCCAAATACTTATTTATATTATACCGGGCGATTAGATGCTGATAGATCTTATATAGGAAGATTACTGATTTCATATAATATTAATCGCAGATTAAGTTTTGCATTTCAATATAAATACAAAGATGGTCAATCATTTAATTCTTTTGGTGTAAAAGCAAATAATACTCTTGCAGGTAATCAAGTTGCCATTTGGAATAGCAATGTTAAAGGAGATAATCCATTCACAGGTCAACTTTCCCGCCGTGAAGATTGCTTTTATAATACTGAACTAAGATGTAAATATACATTTTTTATAAAGGATAAATCGTTGGATATCAATTTGTCTTTATATAATTTATTTGATTTAGGTTTTCAATTGGCAGAATTCACTTTTCCTCCTAAAACAGTTGATGGAAAACGATGGGTTTTAGAAACTCAAATTCCACGTGGTTTTATGTTATCGGCTAGTTTGAAATTATAGTTTTAATACAAATGAAATGAAAAATATTATCCTATTTTCAGCTATAATTTTTATTTTTTTTACTTCATGTAACAAAGAAAATATTTCAATTCCTGATAACTATAAACCAACACCTTATGTAATTAATATTCCCAAATATTTTCCAAATCAACTTAATATTCCTGAAGATAATCCCATGACAATTGAGGGAGTTAGGTTGGGAAGATATTTGTTTTATGATGGAAGACTTTCAGGCAGAACACATTCAGATTCACTAATGACATGTGCTACATGTCACCTACAGGAAAATGGCTTTGAAGTTGGTATTAATAATCCTCGCTTCCCAAATGGCAAAACTTTTGGATTAACCGGAATTGAAACTCCACATTATACAATGCCACTTGTTAATTTAGTATTCAATAAAAATGGATATCTTTGGAATGGATATATTAGCAGTGAAAACAATCAATCAGGCAATATAAATTATGGCGTTCCTTCCTTGCCACAATATCACTTCAAAAATATTGAATCTTTGGTATGGATGGCAATTGCAGCTCCTCATGAGATAAATGGAAGCATCGAAAGAACAGTAAAAACCATTTCTTCTATTCCAATATATCCACCAATGTTTAAATTAGCTTTTGGTTCAGATGAAATAACTTATGAAAGAATAAGTAAGGCTATAGCACAATTTGTCAGAACTTTAATTTCAAGTAATAGTAAATTTGATAAATATTTACGAGGTGAAACTAATTTAACAGCAACAGAATTACAAGGTTACGTTTTGTTTACAACTGAAAATGGAGCCGATTGTTTTCATTGTCACGGAGGTGGAGGAAATCCAATGTTTACAACTAATTTGTTTTATAACAATGGAAAAGATTCTGTTTTTAATGATAATAGAGACCGATATGCGATTACTCATAATTTATCAGACAAAGGGGCTTACAAGGCACCTACCTTGCGTAATATAATGTTAACAGCACCTTATATGCATGATGGAAGATTTAAAAGCATTAATCAGGTTATTGATTTTTATAGTGAATCAGTTTTATTAACTCCATTTACCAATTCGTTGATGCATCAGGCTCATAATGGAGGTGTTCAGCTTACATTTAATGAAAAACAGCAATTAATTGCGTTCCTTACTACATTAACAGATTATAGTTTTATTACAGATACTTCTTTTTCAAAACCCTCAGGATTACCATAGTACACACTATTTAAACATTTTACTAAAATCATTTTGTATTTTTAAATATTTCTTTTAATTTTGATTTATATTTTATGATGCAATAATGAATATTTATAAAAATGTAATACTCACATTTTCATTACTATTACTATGTTCTGGAAAAATATTCCCACAGTTTTCACCTGATTATCCGATAAATCATGGATGGGAAGTTGGTGCTGATTTGGGATTAAGCTATTTTTATGGTGATATAAATGACAATAAAGGAAGATTTTGGAATAATTCTCCATTTAGTAGTTTCTATTACGATCAAAAAAAAATCGCAATAGATATTACATTAGGGAAAGCATTATTTAATTTTTTAAGTGTTAGAGGGCATTTTATTTATGGTAATTTATCTGGCAGCAACGAAATTTTAAATATGTATTTTGATGGAAATATTATTGGTGTGGATGGTGATATGACTTTTCATTATTTGGATTATTTTATGAATCGAACTGAAAATCCAAAATTCAATTATTATGTTTTTGCAGGTTTGGGTTTAATGAATTTTAATGCTATACGTAGAGAAATAAGTAGTAATCAAATATTAAGCACAGTTGGTTATACTCAAGATGGTTCTTCAAAAACAAAAATGACAACAGAATCAATGGGTAAAGTAGGTTTAGGTGTTGGTTTCAACATTAATAAAAATTGGCAGACCAAATTTGAAACTTCACTACACTATTTAAACACTGATAAGTTGGATGCGTATTTTCCCTCCGATAAAATAATTGAAGGATATGGATTTATGTCAATTGGTTTTGTTTATAAGTTTAAGTTCAGATTAATATCAAAAGATAAATTACAAAAAGAATCAAGAGGTACTAACAATAAACCCGTTAATTCCGGAGTTAATAATAAAAAGAAGCGCAAACTTAATTGAGATTTTAAGTGTTTAATTGAAACAATTTTATTAATTAAGGAGTTTAAAATTAAATGAAAAACAGTTTCAAATATTTTCTAAGCATTTTTATATTTATATTTAGCATTAAAACAAGTTTTGCTCAATATTCATATAACTATCCTATTACAAAAGGATGGGAAATCGGAGGAAATTTTGGCTTAAATTATTTTTTTGGGGATGTAAATGATAACAAAGGTCGATTATGGAATAATACCCCTTTAAGTAGCTTTTACTATGAACAAAAAAGATTAATGGGAAACATAGTAATTGGAAAAAGTTTAACCCCATATTTAGCTTTACGAAGCCATTTTATTTTTGGCAATATCGCTGGAAGTAACGATAAGTTGAAAATGTACTTTAGTGGAAATATAATTGGATTAGATGCCGATATCACTTTTCAGTATTTAGATTATTTTTTAAAAAAACCAGAAAATTCAAAATTCAAAAGTTATGCTTTTCTTGGTTTAGGAATGATGAAATTCAATGCAATTCGTCATCAAATAGGTACTGATTTATACTTGGGTTCAATTGGCTATGATACAAAAGGTGTTTCAAAAACTCAAATGACTTCAGAAGCAATGTTTAAATTTGGAGTTGGTGTTTCTTATACTATTAATAAATTTTGGATGTTTAATTACGAAACATCACTTAATTATTTGAATACAGATAAGTTGGATGCGCTCGCTTCCGATGCAACCAAATTAGAAGGTTTTGGTTATATGTCATTTGGTTGTGTTTATAAATTTAATTTCAATATCAGAACCAAAAATAATTTATGGAAAAGTTCGAGTGGAACAAATAATAAACCTCATAATTCTGGTGTAAATAATAAGAAAAAAAGGAAACTTCATAATAAATGGAAAAGATAAACCAAAAAAGGATACAGAAAATTATATTTATAAGTTTATAAGTATTTAAAAACTCAATATTGAAAAGTTAATAAAATATAGATAGTTGATTTACAGCAACATAAAAGCAAATTTTAGAATTAAAGAAATGAAAGTTTAATGATAAACATAAATTAATAAAAAAATGCGATTGTTTCTTATTGGTTTTATGTCAAGTGGAAAATCAACTGTTGGCAGGCAACTAGCCCGAAAACTCAATATGGAATTTGTTGATATTGATAATGTTTTTGAAGAAAAATATAAAATATCAATTTCTGACTTTTTTGAAAAATTTGGTGAAAATAAGTTCAGAGAACTGGAAAGAAATATATTAACTGAAACTATTAAAACTGATAACATCCTAATATCCACAGGCGGCGGAACTCCATGTTTTTATGATAATATTCAATTAATCAATAAAAGTGGAATTTCAATTTATCTCAAACTTCATCCCAATTCCATTTTTGATCGTTTAAGAAACACAAAAAAACAACGTCCATTAATAAATAAACTTTCCGAAACTGAACTTAAAGAATATATCATAAAACAATTGAATAATAGAGAAGTTTTTTATAATCAGGCTAATATAGTATTAAAAGCTGAAAATATCAAAATTAATAATTTTTATGATGTACTAAAGAAAATATTTGAAGATCAAAATCTTATATTTCCATCAATAGCATAAAAGATTTAATTGCAAAGGATTGTAATATTATTTATAAATCAAAGTTTTTAATTATTTTTGTTTAAATTTCAATAATCAAATTATATGAAGAAAATTTACTTTTTACTTATTCTGATTTTTATATTTATAGAAAAAGGTAATACACAATTTATATCAAATCCAGAGGATTATCTTATTAATGCCTTTGATAATAAAATTTCAGGAACTGACTATTATTATCATTCTTTTATACCCGATTTGCATGAGAGTATTCTTATAAGAGCAGATAATGGAAAAGACTTTATGGAATGGGAAACTGATGCTACAAAAAATGTTCAGGCTGATAAAAAATATATTTCATTTATATGGATTGCAGCTTTAGGTTCTGGTCCTGGAAAAGCTGATTTTAAGCTTGAAACCAATATGGGTGATGCTTTTATCTTTTATGCGGATGGAAATCCTAATTGGGAACAAACTTTAAAAAATGGAACCAAATTAGCATTTACCAAAATGTGGACAGATCAATATGGGGATCATCATGGTTATATGCAGTTGAAATTTCCAAAAGAAAAAATTGCAATAGGAAAAAAACTAAGAATTAAAGTACTCGGTGGCAAAACAGGGCTAACATCCTGGTATATGACCTACAAAAAAGCGATTAAAACGAACCTGACTATTAAAGCATTACCAGCAATAATAAAAGATAAATCTCAATTAAAGCAACTGGCTATTGCAAGTATTTTTTATTTTGGAAAAGGAACAGAAGCAAGGTTTTATATAGATGATAAAATTATTGCTGCTGAAAATCTACAGTTTGGATATAATTATATAAGACTTAAGTTAGATCCTGTTTCAAAAACAAAAAAACTTATTGTAAAAACTGAAATTGATGGAAAAACAGATAAGTCTGTTTTGATACTCGAACCTGTTAAAAAATGGGAAATCAGTTTTGTACAACACAGTCATACAGATATAGGTTACACACGTTCACAAACTGAAATTCTGGCTGAACATTTACGTTATATTGATTATGCACTCGATTTTTGTGATGCAACGGATAATTTTCCTGAAAATGCAAAATTTAAATGGGTTTGTGAAGCATCATGGGCTGTAGATGAATATATTAAGGCAAGACCGATAAGTCAGATTGAAAGATTAGTTAAAAGAGTTAAAGAGGGTAGGATAGAGGTTACCGCCATGTACTTTAATTTCTCCGAATTAGCTGATGAACAGCAATTAGCCTATTCGTTGGAAGCTTTGAACAGAATTAAAAAGAGGGGAATAGATGTAAAACTGGCAATGCAAAACGATGTTAATGGTATTGGATGGTGCTTAAATGATTACTTTAACACTTTGGATGTTAAATATTTGAATATGGGAACTCATGGACATCGTGCATTAATTTGTTTTGATAAACCTACGTTATTCTGGTGGGAATCTCCTTCTGGAAAAAGAATGTTAACCTTTAGAGCAGAGCATTATATGACTGGAAATACTGTTTTTGAATTACAATCAGGTGATTTAAATAAATTTACAGATAAAATGCTGACATACTTGATGGATTTAAATAAAAAAAATTATCCATATAATGAAATTGCCATTCAGCATTCAGGTTATTTAACAGATAACTCGCCTCCATCCACATCGATAAGTGAATTAATTAAGCAGTGGGATGATATATTTGAATATCCAAAATTAGCAACCTCTACTGCAACTGCCTTTTTTGAAAAAATGGAAAGTAAATACACTAAAGATATTCCTGTGACAAAAGGCTATTGGCCTGATTGGTGGGCTGATGGTTTGGGTGCTTCAGCACGTGAAGTTGCGGCATGTCGTTCAGCATCAGCTAATTATAATGCTTATACTTCGGGCTTAGCAATGGCTAAAATGGCAAATATTTCTATTCCTGAAAATACAAAAGAAAATATTTCTCTAGCACAAGAAGCTATGTTGTTTTATACAGAACATACGACTGGTTATTCTGAAAGTGTTAGAGAACCTCTTTCATCAAATACAATGGAACAGAGAGCATTAAAGGATTCTTATGCTTGGGAAGCTCATAGGAGAGTTTCAGGAATAGGCGAAGATGCAATGGGTTTATTACAAAGTATTTTTACTAAAGAGAAGTCTCCTTCTTTATTGATTTTTAATACTCTTAACTGGAAAAGAAGTGGTTTGCTCACCGTTTATATCGATCATCAATTAATAGGTGTTGGCAAAAAAGCAGTAATTACAGATAAAGAAGGTAATCTGATGCCAGCTCAAGAATTATCAAGTCGGTCTGATGGTACATACTGGGCTGTTTATTTGAAAGATATTCCTGCATTTGGATTCAAAAAATTTAATCTTAAAGCAATTGAAGAACCTTTATTAAATTATTCTAAACCGATAAGTTTAATTTTTGAAAATCAATGGTATAAGATTGAGATCGACTCATCAAAAGGAGTAATTAACTCATTATTTGATAAAGATTTAACCGCCGAGTTAGTCGATAGTAATACCAAACTTAAAATTGGTGAATTTATACTTGAACAATTAGAAAATCGTAGTCAATTGGAATCCTTTAAGTTAGACTCATATCAAAGAAAATCATTGGATCATATTAAGTTTGATGGTATTACAGATGGTGATATTTGGACAAGTTATAAGTTTTTGGGAGAATCAGAAACTGTTGAAAATCCCAGAGGTTTTGCTGTAGAATTCAGAATTTTCAAAACAGAAAAACGTATAGATATTAATTTTTCTATAGTTAAAAAGAATATTACAAGTCCCGAAAGTATATATATTGCTTTTCCTTTTTTACTAAAAGAAGGTAAACATTATACTGAAGTTGCTGGTGGAATTGTTGAAAATGGGAAAGATCAGATAAAAGGTTCTTCAGCAGACTGGGCTGTTGTACAAGGTTTTACTTCTGTTCGGAATTCACAATCACAAATTGTAATGAATTGTAATGAAATGCCATTGATGCAGTTTGGGGATATTAATACCGGTAGATTTAAAGCAGGTGCTTTGCCTCAAACATCCCATATTTACTCCTGGCCAATGAATAATTACTGGACTACCAATTTTAATGCAGATCAAAGAGGAGGACACAATTGGACATATAATATTACTTCATCTAAGAATATTTCAAATAGTTTTGCTACTCAATTTGGATGGAATTGTCGTATTCCTTTTTTAAGCAGAGTAATGCAAGGTGGTGGTAACGGTGATTCAAAATGGGAAGGCAGCTTTATAGAAGGATTACCTGAAAACGTAATTTTAATTAGTACAGTTCCAATGGAAAATAATTATATTAAAATTCAACTGCGTGAAATTAATGGAAAAGATACTTCACTTTCATTAAGAGATGCTTTTAATCATAAAAATATTGATTTAGAGGAAGTTGATCCAAATGGAAATAAATTGGTTATGAGTAATCCTTTAATAAAATCTTATGAAAGCAAATTCTTTGTTTTTAAAATGCAATAATTAAAATGTATTAATAGGGCTTCTGATAATTAGATTTTTTGAGGCGAATAAGATTTTAAAACTGCAGTTTACTAATATAAATGAGAACTTAGCGAAGCGATATCATGAATACATTTGAAAAATAAATAAACTTGTGAATATTTAAAAAGTTGAAGTTCAGCGAAGAAAAAGCAATTTTTAGAAGTCCCGTTAATTTTAAATCAATTTTCAAAATTTATATTCCAGAATGATTTTGGAAAGTTTATTGTCTTTATGAACTTAACGAACTAAAAAAATTTATATCTTTGCCATTCAATAATAAATATCTAAAAAATAATCAATAAAAACATATTCAAATGATTACTGATAATTTTATAAAACGTCATAATGGTCCTCGTGAAGAGGAAGTTGATTTGATGTTGAAAAAAATTGGCGTTGCTTCTCTGGATGAACTTATTGACAAAACAGTTCCTTCTTCTATCCGCCTTAAGCATGCACTCAATTTACCAAAAGGTATGAATGAGTTCGAATATATGAACCATATAAAAGAGATAGGTGCAAAAAACAAAATCTACAAAACATATATTGGGATGGGGTATTACAATACGATTACTCCTGGAGTAATTACCCGCAATATATTGGAAAACCCGGGTTGGTACACTTCTTACACTCCTTATCAGGCAGAAATTTCACAAGGACGTTTGGAAGCTTTATTGAATTTCCAAACCATGGTAATAGATTTAACTGCCATGCCAATTGCAAATGCTTCGTTATTAGATGAAGGAACTGCTGCTTCTGAAGCCATGATTATGTTTTTCAATTCACGTTCCCGTGAATCAGTAAAAAAAGGTGCAAATCAATGTTTTGTTTCTTGTGATTTGTTTCCTCAAAGCATTGATGTAATTCATACACGTGCTACAGCTTTAGGTATAGAACTTATATACGGCGATTGCAATTCTTTTAAATTTACTGAAAAGGTATTTGGTGCCATTATTCAATATCCTAATCAATATGGAGAAATCATTGATTATTCCGATTTCGTTGCAAAAGCAAAAGCTAATGGAAGTTTTGTGGGTGTTGCATCAGATTTAATGTCGCTGGCATTATTAACACCTCCGGGAGAATGGGGTGCTGATTGTGTATTTGGAACTTCTCAAAGATTTGGAATACCAATGGGTTATGGAGGTCCTCATGCTGCTTTTTTTGCATGTACTGAAAATTTCAAACGCCAGATTCCAGGACGAATAATAGGTGTTTCTCAAGATGCTCAAGGAAACCGTGCTTTACGTATGGCTTTACAAACACGTGAACAGCATATAAAACGTGAAAAAGCAACTTCAAATATTTGCACTGCTCAGGCTTTACTGGCTACAATGGCTGGAATGTATGCAGTTTATCATGGCCCAAAAGGCATAAAAGAAATAGCCCGTCATATAAATATACTTACTGGTGTATTGAATAATGAACTTCAAAAATATGGATACAAGCAACGTAATGAATTTTTCTTTGATACTTTAACAATTGATATTCCTGCTGATATAATTGAAATCATTAAGAATGCTGCTATTGCAGAAAAAATGAATTTCCGTTATACAGATGAAAACACAATAGGAATAAGTATTGACGAAACAACCTCTTTAACTGATATAAATAAAATTTTAAAGATATTTGCTGAAGCTAATAAAATGAAATATGTTGAATTTGTTTGTGTTCCATCAGAATGTGAGCTTATTACAACTATTCCATCCAAATTGAACAGAAAATCAGCTTACTTACAACAAAAGGTTTTTAATGTTAATCATTCCGAAACAGAAATGATGCGTTATATTAAAAAACTTGAGATTAAGGATTTGTCAATGAATCGTGCTATGATTCCGTTAGGATCCTGTACAATGAAACTTAATGCTGCTACTGAGTTATTTTATATGAGTTGGCCTGAGTTTGGAGCTATTCATCCTTTTGTGCCTGTTGATCAGGCTGCTGGTTATCATGAATTAATTAATAAATTTGAAAAGGATTTATGTGAAATTACAGGTTTCTCAGCAATATCTTTCCAACCAAATTCAGGTGCTGCCGGAGAATATACAGGATTGATGGTTATTCGTGCATATCATCGTAGTAGAGGCGATCTTGACCGAAATGTATGTTTAATTCCATCATCAGCACATGGAACGAATCCTGCATCTGCAGCAATGGCAGGTATGGAAATTATAGTTACCAAATGCGATGAAAACGGCAATATTGATATTACAGATTTAAAAGCTAAAGCTGACCAATACAGCGAAAGATTATCTTGTTTGATGGTAACTTATCCTTCTACACATGGTGTTTTCGAAGAAAATATTCTGGAAGTGGTTAAAATTATTCATAATCATGGTGGACAAGTGTATATGGATGGTGCAAATATGAATGCTCAGGTTGGTTTAACCAATCCTGGTAACATAAATGCTGATGTTTGTCATTTAAATTTACATAAAACATTTGCCATTCCACACGGTGGAGGTGGTCCTGGTGTTGGTCCTATTGGTGTTGCAAAACATCTGGCTCCATTTTTACCAAAACATAAAATGGTTGAAACTGGTGGTGTTCAGGGAATTCATGCTGTTGCTTCAGCACCTTTCGGTAGTGCTTTTGTTTTGCCAATTTCTTATGCTTATATTAAATTATTAGGTGGTGAAGGTTTAACGTTAGCTACTAAATATGCTATATTAAATGCTAATTATCTGAGAGTTCGCTTTGAGGGTTATTACAAAATCCTATATACAGGTAAAAATGGAATGTGTGCTCACGAAATGATATTGGATTGCAATGAATTTCACCATTCTGCCAATTTACCGGTTATTGAAATTGCCAAACGATTGATGGATTATGGATTTCATGCTCCAACAGTTGCATTTCCTGTTCATGGAACATTAATGGTTGAACCAACTGAAAGTGAACCATTATCAGAACTGGATCGTTTAGCGGATGCAATGATTGCAATCCGTCAGGAAATCGCAAATATTGAAAATGGAAATGCTGATAGAGATAACAATGTGATAAAGAATGCTCCACACACTGCTCAAGTGGTTATATCTGATATCTGGAACAGACCATATACTCGTCAGCAAGCAGCATTTCCAATTCCTTATGACGATAAATACTGGCCAACAGTAGGAAGAATTGATGATGCTTATGGCGACCGCAATTTAGTTTGTGCTTGCGAACCTATTGAAAGTTATAAATAAAATAATTGTTTATATATCTTAAATAAAAAAACTCCCGCAAATAGCGGGAGTTTTTTTTATCCTTATTATATTATTCCAATATTTTTATCGGTTTTTTATTTCTAAGCTATTGATTAGCTTATTTTTTAACATTTTTTAAAGCGGCTTCATAAAGCTTTTCAACTTCATTCCAATTTAGCAATTTCCAGAAATTTTCAACATAATCTTTACGTTTATTCTGATATTTTAGGTAGTAAGCATGTTCCCAAACATCTAATCCCAAGATTGGAACTCCTCTTTCCTTAACAACATCCATTAATGGATTATCCTGATTTGCTGTTGATGATACAAATAATTCTCCATTTTCATTTACTGAAAGCCAAGCCCATCCACTACCAAATCTCGATAATGCCGCATCAGATATTTGTTTTTTCATGTTTTCCAATGTGCCAAACTTTTTTTCAATTGCTTTTGTCAGATTTTCTTTTGGTAATGTATTGCCACCCGGAATCATAATTTGCCAGTAAAGAATATGATTAAAATAACCTCCTGCATTATTTCTGATACTTTCCGAATATTGGCTGATTCTGGTTAATACATCTTCCAATCTGACTTGAATCTCCTGTTTACTCTCAATTGCATCAATATATTTTGTAAAATATGATTTGTGATGCCGGTCATAATGTATCATAACCGTTTCTTTATCAATATATTGATCTAAAGAATTAAAAGAATAAGGTAATTGATAAAATGGTATTCCTTTATAAATAAATTCAGACGGTTTTTTACTGTAATCTATTGTTGTTTGGCTATTAACTTTTATATTAAATATAAAAAAAGTAGCAATCATTAATAATAAGCTTTTATTTTTCATTTTAAGTAATATTTATTTAAATTGGATACTAAACAATTAAAATAAGGTTTTGGTTTAAAAAATTCAGGTTAACTGTATTAAATAAAAAATAAATAGTATTCTTAGTTGACAGATTCTTTATTTATATTTCAATTTATTGTAAATAAAAAGTATGTTTTAAAAGTAAATTACTTTAGTTATTTATTGTAAATGAGAATTTTGTATTTAAGTTTAATAAAGAATGACACTATATAGAAGTTTTGTTAAAAAAATGCTGAATTAGCTAATAATTATTGTATATTTGTCAATTATAATTAAATAATATCATAGTTTTTAAAAATTGATACTGATTGATAGTTAACAATCTATATTAAAAAACGTTCATCCTATATAATTTAGGATTATTATAATGAAAATTCCAAACAAGGAAATTAATAATTGTTTAAGCAATATTTAATTTTTCTTCATTTGATTAGTAAAGTGTTATGAAAAAAGAAAATAAAAAGTCAGAAAAATCAATTTCCTTACGGCAGCAAGCTGAAGAGAAATTAAAGGAAAAGCTGATTGATAAATCCTCAATGCTATTCGAAAGTGATAAAGTAAAGCTTGTTCATGAGCTTGATGTTCATCAAATAGAATTAGAAATTCAAAATGAAGAACTTCAACAGTCAAAAAATGAAGCAGAAAGTATTGCCAAACAATATACTGATTTATACGAAGAAATATATGATTTTTCTCCTGCGGGTTATTTTACAATAGATCAAAATGGAACAATTGTAAAACTTAATCAAAGTGGTGCTTTATTGCTTAATAAAGAAGAAACTATGCTCATAGGTAGTAATCTAAAGTTTTTTGTAGCTAAGGAATATTTACCTTTTTTTAATGACTTTATTAAAAATGTTTATGAAACTAAGACAAAACAAAACTGTGAAATAGCATTAGATTTACCACTTGATTTTCAAAATAATATTTCTGTTTTTATTCATATTGAAGGATTATTAGCAAAAGATAAAAGGAATTGTCTATTATCTATTATTGATATTACTGAACATAAACTTACAGAGGAAGCATTATATGAAAGTGAAACTCATTTCCGAACGCTTGCTGATTCGGCACCGGGATTAATATGGACATCAGGACTCGATCGCAAATGTAATTATTTTAATCAAACCTGGCTCGATTTTACTGGTAAAACATTGGAACAGGAAATAGGTTATGGATGGTTGGACGATATTCATATTGATGATTTGAAAAGATTTATTTCGACTTATAATCTTGCTTTTGATAAATACGAAAAATTTAGTATTGAATACAGGATACTTCATATTGGAAGTGAATACAGATGGATACAAAACGATGCTTCTCCCCGATATAATAGTAAAGGTGAATTTATAGGGCATATCAGTCATTGTCTTGATATTACACAAAGAAACAATGCTGAAGCTGAAATAAAGAAATTAAATCTTAAATTAGAAATCCGAGTTCAGGAACGAACACTTCAACTTGAAACAGCAAATCGTGAACTGGAAGCATTTAGTTACTCTGTATCACACGATTTGCGTGCACCATTAAGAGCAATGAATTCTTTTGCAAATATACTTCTTGAAGATTATTTCCCATCATTTGATGAAAAGGGAAAACATTTGATTGATAATATTACAAGAAATGCAAAAAAAATGGGTGAACTTGTTGATAGTCTTCTGAAATTTTCACGATTAAGTCGTCAGGATATAAATTTTAATAAAGTTGATATGAATAGATTGGCTAACGCTGTTTATCACGAACTTATTTCTGAAGCTGACAAAAACAATATTGAGTTTATACTAAATGAAATACCGGTTGCTTATGGCGATTCATCACTTTTGCAGCAAGTATGGATTAATTTGATTGGAAATGCTATTAAATTTACTTCAAAAAAAGAACATAGGATAATTGAGATAGGATATAATTCAGTTGAAACTGGAAATGAATATTATATAAAAGATAATGGCGATGGATTTAATATGGCTTATGTAGATAAATTGTTTGGTGTATTTCAAAGATTACATAGTGCAACCGAATTTGAAGGTACAGGAGTG
The DNA here is from genome assembly GCA_964646395.1 of uncultured Bacteroides sp. Taxonomy (GTDB): domain Bacteria; phylum Bacteroidota; class Bacteroidia; order Bacteroidales; family JACABE01; genus JACABE01. The sequence goes on along the minus strand of CAZYEM010000012.1, from coordinate 10,150 downwards.
GGATTGGCAATAGTTCAGCGGATAATAGCAAGACATAAGGGCATTATTCGTGCTGAAGGAAAAATCAATGAAGGTGCATGCTTCTATTTTACATTGCCAATTGAACATAATGAATAAGTTAATTTTTTAAAATGAAATTCTTAACCCTCTTCATAATATGTTTTTGTTAAGAAATATTGTATTTTGTTAAGAAATGTTATTTTTATAACATAATGTAATTCTATAACTTAAATATGATAACTTTGTAAGTCGATAAAAATGATTAGTTAAACTACTATATTTTATATATGAAAAAAACTTTTAAATCAAATAGTTATAGTCAAAAGCTTAAGCTTTTAGCTATATTTGTAATTATGTTAGCTGCAAATAGTAAAATAAATGCAAAAACTGAAAGAAATTATTCTATATCAAAAGAATTTACTTTAACTCAATCTCCAACTCCAGCAACTCCATCATATATCCTGGAAATTAAAAATGATATTCAGATTTCACCAACAGAATATACTTTTGATATTTATATTAAAAATACTTCAACAAATCCATTATGGTTAATATCATGGGAAATGCAAGGTTTTCAGGCTGGTATTAAAGTAAATAGTGACATTGTAAATGGAGGTGTAATTACACCAACTATAGTTAGTGGGTTTTCTGATTTATTAGTTTCTAACCAGCAAACAAATGCAAATTTGTCAATGCAAGGATTTACAAGTGGAATACCAAATGCTAATTATGGTCTTAAAATGACTGCAAAAGCTGCTTCATTAGGCAGTGGAACACAAATACTCACATCAGAAATGTGTATTTGTCGAATTAAATTATCAAATACTGTCCCATTTTCTATAAATTCTCATCCCGATTTGAGTTGGAGCTTTTCATTAATTCCATGGCAAACTAAGGTTTCAGCATTTTTACCTGCTGCAACCGATATTACAAACCAACCGGATCATATAAATAATAACTTAGCAAATCCAGCATTAAATCCACAACTAAATACACCTGCCATTCCCCTATTATCAACAAATATTATAACATTAAATTCTAGTCTGTATGCATGTGGTTCTGTTAATCCTGATATTTCAGGAAATACAATTACAATTCTTAATGGCGGATATGTTTTCCCTGATACAGCTTTAGTTGGTAATTGTACTGATATTGAATATTTATGGGAATATTCTTATGATAACTTAAATTGGATAAGTATTGGTACTTTCAACAATGCTGCAATAAATTTTACTGGCTTAACGATTACTCAAAACACATATTTACACCGTTTATCCAGGATTTCGTGTTCTGAACCCGTAAATAATATAACTCAAAACATTAGTAATTCAATTTTTTTGACAGTTTATCCCTCTTTATCTGTTTCAATTGAATCTCAAGCAAATGTTTCATGTTTTAATGGTACAAATGGATATGGAACAGTTTTAGTAAATGGAGGAACTCCTTCTTATTCTTATATATGGAGCAATACTTTACCTGTAAAAACAACTGCTTCCGTATCTGGCTTATCAGCAGGATTATATGTGGTAACTACAACCGATGGAAATGGTTGTACTGCAACAACATCAATTGAAATAACTCAACCTTTACAAATTATACCAACAGCTGTACTATCTTCTCCCATTTCTTGTTTTGAAGGAACTGCATTGGTAACTGTTTCTGCAACAGGAGGGAGCTTACCTTATTCTTCAGGAGTTGGATCTTTTAATGTTGCTGCTGGTTCACAAACATTCATTGTAACTGATAATAATGGATGTACTGCTGAAGCAACAATAAATATTACACAACCTTCTCGATTAACAGTTACTATATCAACACTTACAAATATAAGTTGCAATAATGCAAATGATGGTATAATTTCTGTAACTTCAGGTGGAGGAACCGGTAATCATACTTATGCCTGGTTTAAAGATGGATTTCCTTATGGATCAAATACTTCTGGTATTACAGGGCTTGCAGTTGGAAATTATGCAGTTATAGTAACTGATGAAAACAATTGTACAGCTACAACATCAATTTCGATAACACAACCAGATATATTAATTTTTTCACTTACCAGTCGTTCAAATTTAACATGTTTTGAAAATGCAACTGGCAGTTTTCAGGTAATTCCAACCGGAGGAACTCCAACTTATTCATATTCATGGTTAAAAGACAATATTTCTTATGCTGGAACAACAAATAGCATAACAGGTTTATCAATAGGAAATTACACTGTTGTTGTAAAAGATGCAAATAACTGTACATTATCATATTCCGCAAACATAACTCAACCATCAGCATTGCAATCTGTTGGAATTGTAACAAATTCAACATGTGGGCTATCAAACAATGGCTCTATTAATTTATCAACAAACGGAGGAACATTTCCATATAGTTATTTATGGTCAAATTCAGCAACAACTGAAGACATTATCAATTTAGCTTCAGCTAATTATTCTGTTACTGTTACTGATTTTAATGGTTGTAACATTACTAAAGGTTTTGATGTAAATTCTTATGATTGTCAACCAACAACAATGAATGATTTTGGCTTTGTTGATGTAAATTCAGTTCTTAACGGAAGTGTTCAGAATAATGATACTCCAAGTGGAGATGGAAGTAACGTATGGTCTTTAATTGGAATAAATGGAGGTGCATTGAATGGAACTGTAAATATGGATATTAATGGAAATTATACATATATTCCTAATCCTGGATATTCAGGAATTGATGTATTTTCATATAATTTATGTGATGTTGATAATGATTGTTCTACTGCTTCAGTGAGTATAACTGTAGATTCACTCAATGTTTTTTGTTTGATGCCAAAAGTATTATTACAAGGTCCTTACGACAGCAATAATCACTTGATGTGGGATAGTTTAAGAGTTCATAATTTAATACCAGTTACTGAGCCATATTCTTCTTTCCCTTACAATCAAAATTTTACTCACACAGGAGGTGGTGGAAATGAAACAATTTCCAATCCAATTGCAATCTTTGGTGTAACCGGTTCAAATGCAATAGTAGATTGGGTTTTTATTGAATTAAGAGATAAAAATAATAATAAACTTGTAAAACACACCCGCTCTGCATTGCTGCAAAGAGATGGAGATATTGTTGATGTTGATGGTGTTTCTCCAATTTGTTTCCAAGGATTAAATGATAATCAGTTTTATATTGTGATACGTCACAGAAACCACTTGGGAGTGATGACAGCTAATGCTAAAATACTAACAACACAAGGAACAGAAGTAGATTTTAGAAATAATCTTGAACCAGAGTTTAATTTTGGTACTACTCATCCAGTAGCTGGCAATTCATTTAATTTTACAGGTTTATCTCAATTTACAACAATGGATGGCAAGAGAGCTTTATGGAATGGAAATGCAAACAACGATCATAAAGTTAAATATGAAGCTCCAAATGATGACCAGTCTATTCCATTAATGAATGTATTTTTAAATAATGGAAATAGCTCATTTCAAAGTGGATTTGATTTTGCAATCGGATATTATAGTGGAGATGTTGATTTAAATGGAAAAGCAAAATATGAAGCTCCAAATGATGATCAGTCAATTATACTTTTACAGGTTTTAATTTATCCTTTAAATTCATCATATCAATCAGCTTTTGATTTTATGTATGAACAAATCCCTTTCTGAATTATGTAAATTGCTGATTCAATTCGTATTATATTTAAATTGAATCTTTTTAATAAGAGTTAAATTTTTGACAATGATTGAATCAATTTATTGGTAATTTTTTTTTAAAAAAATCAATTAACATTTATTGTAGGATTAGTGAATTTTTTCATCGCTAGTTTGTAAGAAACACAAGCCAAAATAAAATAAACCAGCATTTGAATCAGTAAGAAAATCCATTCACCAGAAACCTGATTAATAGAAGCACCACTTATACGTATTCTGATATAAGCAGGAATCATAGTTGTACTTGGGAAAATATGTGCAACTGCATATAATCCTTTTGGAATAGCCGATGCAGGCCATGATAATCCGCTTAGAAACAAAACCACAGGCGAAAGGAATACCATAAATAGTAAAGAATAAACCCTTTCACGAAAAAACACACTGATGGCTAAACCTAAAAAAGCTGTTGCAAATAAAAAAGGGATTGTCAAAAACAATATACTTATAAAATTGCTGTTGTCGGGTAAGTTGAGCCATTTATGCAATATTACCATTGTAAATAAAACATTGAAAAGATAAATAAATACATAAGCAAATGATTTTCCAAGTATTATCGGAATGCTTCCCCATTTTTCATTAACTTGTTCATGTATAATATGAAAAAAATTATGTTCTCGGCTAGTTCCTCCCAGCATTCCAATACCTATTAGCATCGTTTGTTGCAAAATTAAGACTACAATACCGGGTAAAACAAAAGAACCATATCCACCTGCAGGATTATACAAATATCTTGATTGAACTTTTAAAGGATCCTGTTGATCAAAGGATTGCTTAATGGAATTTCCTTCGGCAAGAAAACGTTTTATTTCGATTCCTGCACTTAAAGTCCCGATGGAATATACTGATCCTGCATATACTTGCTTATATAACAAAAAATAACTTGCATCGCTATATACAACTATATTACTTTGTTGACCACTTAATATATCTTTTTCAAAATGATTGGGGATTAATAATACTCCTTTAATTTTCCCATTAAAAAATAAATTCTTGGCTTCTATAAGGCTAACAGGCTTATATGCAACCAGTAATTGTTCACTTGCATCAGCCATTCTTGAAGCTTGACGACTTAATGCAGTATGATCCAAATCAACTACAGCCACCGGAATATCTCTGATAACTTCTTTTTGATATGCTACTGAATATAACAATGGGTAAATTACTAATGCTACCATAAAAAGTAATACAGCTCCAGCATCTTTAAAAATTGTTTTTAATTCATTTCTAAAGAAATATATGAAAATACTTAAGTTTTTATTAATCAATTTCAACATAATGTAATGTATTAATATTTACCCCAATGATGTTCATTTTCTAATAAATGTTTTAAGCGGGGAATAAACATAATTCCAAGTAAAATAAATGTAAACATAGTGTACATTGGATATATTCCATAAGCAGCAGGTTCACCTCTAAGTGTTTGACCAATAAATATTTTTAGCCAATAAGTAAAAGGGAAAATACCAGCAATTGCCTGTCCGAATGCAGGCATACCAAATTCAGGAAAAGTTAAACCAGAATAGGTGAGAGCTAACATACAATATGCACTGCCAATTGATAAGCTTAATCTGAGATTAGAAAATAACCCCAGAAAGAATATTGCCAGAAATTGATAGCAAAGTATTAATATGAATTCACTAACCAGAATTATATGTAGTTTTCCATGAATAGGTATACCTAGCTGCTGAATTAGTATTACATTCATCATCATGGCAATTAAAGTAAAAATGAAAGTGTAGGGTAATATTTTGCCAGTTAATGCAAAAATAATATTACCATTGGCAGCAGCCAGCCATTTGGGTCCTGTTCCTCTTAATAGTTCGCTTCCAATAGCATGCGTAGTTCCCAACAATGTAAATACTATTAAAATTATTGGCATTAATCCTAATGTTAAAAAATATGAATAACTGATATATGGATTAAATAATATAACAGAATTTATTTTAACCGGCATAATTCGAGCCATTGCTTCTTTTTGATTTTTAGCTTGTTGTAATTGTTTTTTTAGTTTAATTCCGCCAGACAATGTATTTAATGCTTTTCGAATACCACTATTCATTAATCCGGCTTTTACAACATTGGCATTGTTAAGATATAAAACAATTGTAGAACTTTCTCCTTTCATAATTAATTTTTCTGTTCCTTCAGGAATAAATAAAACTGCATCTACCTTTCCTTCTTCCAACGCATTTCGGGCGTTTTCAAGGCTGGTATAACTTCTGTCTGAAGCAGCTATAGCAGTAGCATCTGTCCAACGATTTATAGTTCGCGAAAGAACAGTATGATCCATATCAACAACAGCAACTGGTAAATCACGAGGTACGTTAGTCGAAAAAATTGACATTACCAATAAAAAAGCCAATAAAGGACCTACAAATGTAACCATTAGCAATACCCATTTGCTTTTTATTCGATTCCATTCTCTTTTCATAACCCGCATGACGGGATTTCTGTTAATCATAAAAAAAAATTATAATTCTTTTCATTTTATTTGATTTTAAAAGCAATTTTTTAGATATCCTGATAAATTATTTTATTTTTTCCCAATCTACCAAGGCACTCATTCCCGGTCTTAAATCATTAATTATCTCCAATGGAATAGCATGAACTTCAAAGGTCTTCATGTCGAAACCTCCGGCAGTTTTTGTAGCATTCCAAGTAGCAAAACTACCTAATGAATGTATGTAAGTTATTTTTAATTTTATTTCCTTATTTCCTAATGCAGGAAATGTTGCCGTGAATATACTACCCATTTTAATTGATGCTAATAAATCTTCGCGTAGATTAAAAGTTATCCAGCTATCATCCAGTTTTGCTAATGTAATAACAGGAAAACCAGCAGAAACCAACTCCCCAACTTCTGCAATAATATCTGCAACTTCACCATCAGTTGGAGCATATATGTATGTTTCACTTGCATAACTTTCTACTTCATTAATTGCACCTTCGGCACGATTTACTATCGATTTTGCAGCATCTTTGTCTTCTGTTCTTGTGCCTTTTTTTGCTTTAATCCATTGCGATTTAGCAGCATTTGCAGTTTCAGAAGCCGATTTAAAATTGGTTTCGGCTTCATCGCGTTTTTGAGCTGGTATTACACCTTCTTTAAAAAGATTATTTATTCGTTCAAAAGTTTTCTGAGCTAATTCATTTGCTGCCTGAGCTTTCATATATGTATTATAGGCTGCTTGAATATCTTCGGGTTGTGCTCCGGAAATAGCTTTATTATTTTGTGCTTCAGCACCTTGCAACGCAGCATGTGCTTGTTTGAGTTTTGCTTCAATCTCAGGGCTTTTCAATATAAATAAAAGTTGTCCTTTTTTTACCCGATCTCCTTTATGAACAGCTAAACTATCTATTCTTCCAACTAACTTAGATGCAACTTTAATTTGAGTAGCTTCCACTTCACCTTGTATTTCAATTGGTTGCGGACGACTTATTATCCATGTTGAATACATTAAGAATATTACCAAAGCACCTATTCCAATAGCTGCTAATATGTTTGCTCTCTTATTTGATGTTTTATTTTTCATAGATAATTTTATTTTATTTCTGATTGATATGTTTCTGTTTTTGCTTTTGAACTTGTTTGATAAGAAATGAATTTTTCTGAAATACCTGCATATTCCAATAATTTTGAAAGACATACATCATATTTATATATGGCTTCCAAACGTTCAATTAATATTTTTGAAAGAGCCAATCGGGCATCAACTACTTCTGTAGAGTTTGTCATTTCTTCACGAAAACCTTTTTCTCTCATTTTTAAATACTCTGTAGCATAAGCTTTGGCTGTTTCCAGATCAGCCAGCAATTCCTTATTCATATTTAACTCTTGGTACAATTTTTCTATTATTGTTTCAACATCCGAATTTGCTTTTTCCTGATATTCTCTCACTTGTTCGGTTCTTAGTGTTGCAGCTTTCACTTTTTGAAAACGAGAAGCTCCATCGAATAATGTCCATTTCATTCCGATACCTACTAACCAACCGGGTGTGTATGGTGATAAATCCTTATTTGCAATATCATACATTCCTGTAACTGCTATTGCAGGAAAAAAATCTGACTTTTCAACTTTTATTCCTTGAAATGCTAATTGTTTTTTCGATTCCACTTGCTTTAAAAGTGGATTATTTAATTTTGCCATTTTTTTGAAAAAATCAATTGATTCAATACTATCCAGATAAAACAACATTGAAATTGGCTCAATATTTATTTTTTCTTCCTGAGCTATAGTGTTTAAAAGTGATTCATTTATGATTATTGAAGTACGTTTTGATTTATTTAATTCGCGTTCAGCTTGAGAATTAAAAACCCTGACATTTAAAACATCTACATTTGCTATTAAGCCTTGTTCCTGCATTTTGATAGCATCATTCAGATGTTTTTGCATCCCTTTACAAACATCTGTCCTAACTTTTTCTGCTTGTTTTGCAAGGCATAAACCAAAATATCTTTCAACAAGTTCGCTCATAATTTCTCCTTGTTTTTGCTGTTCAATTTCTTTTGCTTCTGTATATCTGATTTCAGCCGCATGATTAGCAGCTCTAATTTTTCCTCCAACATACAATGGCCATTCGAAAGTGGCGTTGATTGATCCAAATTGTTTTTCCTGAATCATTTTGTCCCACTCTCCATTCTCAACTTTATTTAAACCTTCAAGCATTTTAGCTCTTATTGTTTGTGTGGCAATATTATCTGGTAAACCTGAAATTGAAAAATTTCCATATTTACTCAACGATTCATATAAAGGAGTAATTGCATCTCTTACAGGGGTTAAATCGAGATGTAAATCTTTTTCCATATATATATAATTCGCTGTAATTCCTATTTTTGGCATATATAATGCTTTAGCCGCATTTGATTCTTGTTTCTTTTCCTGAATTAAAAAATTAGCTTGTTTCAATGAATGGTTTTTTTGTTTTACAAGTTGAAGCACCTGATCAAAACTCATTTGCTTTGATATAATCTGTGCTTTCATTAATGGTATATAAAACAGACTTATTAATATTACAAAAGCAACTTTCTTTATTTTAAAATACATAGTATTATTGTTGTTTTAATGAATTAATACAAATCGTCAACACTTGTTCAGCCTCTTTATCCGTTAGTTGAGATTGTTTGAAAAAGTTTTTCAAACGTAAATTAATAAATTGTATTGGAAATGTAACTCCCATTAAATAGATTTCTTCTTCTGTAATATCTGTTCTTAATTCCTGCTTCTTAATTCCCGTTTCTTTAATTCTAATACATAATTTGAAAATTCTTTCTCTTTGATTTTCAATTAAATTAAAATTATAATCGTGCATTAAGACATAAAGAAATTTTATTTTTTCCGGTTGATTTTGAGCAATATTAATTAATCTTTTAATCATTAATTCAAATATTTCCCAAACCGTATTGCAATTATCCAGTAAATATTCCATATTATCTGCCAATTCATTTACATTGGTGTAAAGTAAATCATTAACCAGTTCGCTTTTACTTGCATAATATCTATACAAATATCCTTCAGCAACTCCGGCATTCTTTGCAATTTTTGAAATGGATGCACCTCCATATCCATTTGAAACTACCATTTTGAGTGTTGCATTTTTTATTCTTGCAATTTTATTATCGTCAATAATTCGTGCCATTTTTACAAACTTAAATTTTATTTAACTTCATTACTATTAATTTATTATCAATTGTTTATATTCACATTTTATAAGTGAGTAAGTATTCATTCATTTAAGATTGCAAAATTATATTTATTTTTTGAAATACAATTATAAAATTTAATTTTTTTTAATTAAATAATTCACATTATACCAAGAATATTTATTTACTTTGTATTCATATAATTATAAAATAATTATAACATGAAAAAAATAGCTTTTATTATTTTAAATGTATTGTTAATTAATTCTTTATCATCACAAAATCTAAAATCAGATTTTAGAAATGACAGTATTTTAAATAAAAAGGAAATGAAAATATTAAATTCAAATTTTAATAAAACTCAATTTCATTTGTCGATGGGTGCTAGCATTACTTCATTTAACAATAATACTTTATTTTCAAAATGGGTTGCTCCTGAATTAACATATAAAGTTAATTCCAAACTTAATTTACAGTTGGGAACCATGTATTTAAATGAAAATTTTATTATGAATAGTTTTAATTCAGAAAACGTTCAAAACAGTTCAAATGCTGATTTTACCAGAGCTTTTGTATATATATCAGGTGATTATAAAATAAATAAAAATTTACGATTACGTGCTTCAACCTTTAATGAAATTCCTCAAAAGAATTCCCAATTTGATAATTTCGGATATAATCAGGTTGGTTTTGATTTGAAAATTACTGATAATTTTTATATGAGTGCCGATTTTATAAGTGTGAAGGGAAGAAGACCTATTAACACTTTTGGTAATAATCCTTTTTTTGAATCAAACTTACCTTTCGGAAGAGGATCT
>CAZYEM010000011.1:0-33050 GCA_964646395.1 uncultured Bacteroides sp. | reverse complement strand
AAAGAGTATATAATTTCCAACGTATTTTTAATATCCGCAAAGGACATGGTGTTCGCAAGGACGATGCACAACCGTATCGTGCAGCAGGGCCTGTAACTGTTGAAGAATACGAATCACGTCAGGAACGTTACGATAAGCAAATGAAAGAATTAATAGGAGTAGATCCAGAAGGTAAAACTTCCGAAGAAAAAGTAGCTATTACTCGCGCTTATCGCGAAGACCGCTACGAACAACTGTTAGATGCTGTTTACAAACGTCGTGGATGGAATAAAAATGGAGTTCCCACAATTCAACACTTAAAGAATTTAGGGATGGATCTTCCTGAATTATTGGAGGTTGTTACTCCTTTGCAATAAATTTTATAAAAAAGTCCGTAGTAAAACGGACTTTTTTTTTATAAATTATATAAATATTAAACTGTTTCTTCTCTGCAATTTAATAATAAGATGAATTATAAAAACTGTTATACTTATTTTTTTAAAATAGGTGAGGTGGTTCTATTAATTATATTTGTTTATTGAAAACAGATTTTTTAAAAAGCAGTTTACTGATGTAAAAGCTGTGTCCCGAGCCTGTCGAATTAGTGAATTTAATTAGCAAGTTGAAGTTCAACAGAAAAAAGCAACATATTGAAGTCCCGTTTATAAATTTATTTAGTCAATACTTAAAGCAAATGATGTTAAACTGTATGGGAATAATAGTTAATCCAATCTGTATTTTATTAAAGTAATATTTCTATAAACCATGGTATATACAATAAATTAGATTGAATTTACGACTTCTGAACCAATAAAATAATAAAAAAAAGGCTGACAAATCGTCAGCCTTTTTTTTATTAATTGTTTTAGATACTGAAATTATCGTTTAACAATAACCATTTTTTTAGTAGCTTGACTTGTTCCGGTTTTCAATGTATAGAAATAAGTACCGCTTGTTAAGTCTGTTAAGTTTACATCCACAACATGGTTTCCTGTTGATTTAATACCTTCATTTAAGGTCATCACAGTTCTTCCAGTAATATCAGTTAATAAAATGGTTACATTTTCGCTATTTTTTAATTCATAAGAAATTCTTGTTGAATTATTAGCTGGATTAGGCATGCAAGAATTCAAGTTGATATTATTTGAAACTTCATTTATACCAATAGTATTATCAAAAGACAAACGTATCATCATTGGTGATACATTGCTGGAAGACCATATATACCATTTACTGGTTGCATTATCATAATACAAAGATGTTTGATTATACTGAGGAATACTTGTACCGTCAGTTGCAATTCTTACTGTATCAGTACCACCTTGACATTGAACACCAACTAAGTATATTGTATCTTTTAACAATTGTAAAGGAGTGGTAAAAGGAAGTGAAATTGAAGGAGGATTTTCACCAGTCGTGGTTGGTCTATCTGATGCTTTAATGCTATAATAATCTGATTCTGCTACAACATCTCTGTTTAATCCTTTGTAAACCAAAACCTTAACTGTTGCACCAATGGTTGTTTCCCTATTAACTACAAAATTAACACCATAGGAAGTTGCATTCTGAGCAACGAAAAAACGATTTGCAGCTGTATATGCATTAACTTGACCGTTAGTAACATTATTCCATCTATAACCTGTGTAATTATTATAATCTCTTGAATAAAGTGCACCGGCAAGTGGAACAACCTTGATATTAAAAGTATCTCTTCCAATAAATGGTATAGAATCACTTGATAAATATGCTGAAATTTTATAATTACCAATTGTTGATGGAGTGAAAAAATAATCATAAGTTGTCCAGTTAACAACACTTTGTCCTGGTAATAATGTTGTATCTAAACTAACTGAATCGGCACCTGTTGTAACTTCAATACCATGTAATTTAATATTTGTTTGAGTTAAAGCACCTATATTTGTAAAAGAAGCTTCATAATACATAGGCCTTCCAAGTCCTTCAGGAATATTGGTATAAGCATCATATAATGTTGTTTTATCAAATTGCAAAATATTATTATCAGGCTGAAATAAAGATACATCATCTATCATCCATCCATATCCACCACCATGAACAGGATTGCCAGATGAAGTTATTTCTGGTGCAAGAAATCTGAATCTGATATACACTTGAGCTTGATTAGCAGCAATATTTGAAATATTGAATGTTTTCCATCCATATGCATATCCGTTAGCACTTACAAGAGGGTTAACATCAATTACTTCCCAATTTGTTCCATCATTACTAATTTCCAAATAAGTAGAATCTGCATTGAAGCCTTTGTAAAGTTGATAAAATTTGATGGCAACACTTGAATGTCCTAGTGTACTTATAGGAGTACTTTTAGTTAATAGTGAATTGGAAATACCGTAAATACCACCAACTAAATTTGTAATTCCATCAAAATAATATACACCATTCATTGGAGTAGTAGAACCCATATATGGTCCAACATACTGTTTCCATTTTGCTGATGCCATTGAAGTATCTGCCAGTCTTGTCCACATGGTTGCTATTGTTGCATTAGATGCATTTGTAACTGTCCAGTCTGTTGTGTTTGACATATCAGAAGTCCAGAATGGAGCTGCTTTTGAGTTTGAAACTGCTACGTATTTAGATAAATAGCTATTTAAATTATCATAGCTGTTTTCTATAATTTGTTCATTAGCTTTAAGCGGAAGTGAATTGTTTTGCCCAAAACTTAATATACTGCTTATTGAAAGCAGAACGATAAAAGATAAAATTTTTTTCATGGTTTTTCTCTATTTTTAATTAAACATTAATTTTTACAAAAATAATAATAATATTTATAAATAATACATTTTTACTAAAATATTTACCAACTTCCTCCGGCACCGCCTCCACCAAAACTTCCTCCGCCAAAACCGCCAAAGCCTCCACCACTGCTTCCCCCTGATGAAAAACCACCCCAGCTACCACTATTCCGGCTGTTATTCATAGTTGATAATAAAAGCAATGTAGTCCAGAAAGATGTATTTTGTCCTCCTGTAAAACTTTTTTTCCCACCAATTCTCATTAGTAAAAAAACAATAATAATAATAATAAATGGAATAATTGCTGCTAATGGTTTTGCAGCTTTCCCTTTGTTTTTATAACCAGCAGGAAATTCGCCAATTGCAAGCTTCATTAATACGTCAGTTGCTTTATCTATTCCATCGTAGAATTTATTTTCTTTAAAATTTGGAATCATTTCATTTTCGATAATTCTTCTGGATAATGCATCGGTTATTACTGGCTCCAAACCATATCCAACAGCTATAAAAGCACCTCTTTCTCCTTGCCTTCCTGTAGGTTTTATCAAAATCAAAATTCCATTATTTGATCCTTTTTGTCCAATTCCCCATTTCTCAGCAACTTTAATAGCATAATCAGATTTATCATAACCCAATAAATCAGCAACCATTAATATTACTATTTGTGTTGAAGTAGAATCTGAATAGGATACTAGTTTGTTCTCTAGTCTGTTAACTTCATCAACGGAAAGTGTATTTGTAAAATCATTTACTAATTTAGGTGGATTTGATTTTTCAGGTAAATCCTGAGCATTTGCCGAAATTACGCAAAAAACAAGCAATGCAATAGTAAATTGTTTAAATATGAATGAAGAAATATTATTAATTTTTATATGCATGATATAAATGTCTTAAAGTTTGTTTTTATAAACTGCTAAACTGTTAATTATTCCCGTAAGATATTTCATCAGGAAGCTCATTAGCATCATTCTTCTGATATGGGAAATATTGTTTTAGTTGCTCTCCGGATTTTGTTATAGCAGAAACAATACCTTTTGCAAAATTATTATTTCTGAAATTAATTAGCATTTCCTCTTTAATATTATTCCAGAAATTCTCAGGGACTTTTGAATTAATTCCAGAATCACCAATTATCGCAAATTTGCGATGATTTATTGACAAATAAATTAACACACCATTACGCTCAACTGTATCTTTCATTCCAAGCTTTTCGAAAATATAAGCTGAACGATCTAAAACATCCCCAGGGCAATTATTTTCGACATGCAATCTTATTTCACCAGAAGTGTCTGTTTCAGCATTTAATATAGCTTGTTTAATATCTTCCTTTTCTGTTTGACTGAAAAAGTCTGACGCATTTTTTACCATAATAATTTATTTTATTAAAAATAATATTAATAAGGTAGAAAGCATACTGCTTAATACCTTATTAATATTGTTTTTTGATTAAAATTTTACTTCAGGAGCTTTTTCTGCACCTGTTTCAGCCTCAAAATAGGCTTTTTTCTCAAAACCAAACATTCCGGCAAATAAATTATTTGGGAAACGTCTGATATAGGAATTATAAGCTTGAGCTGTTTCGTTGAATTTGTTTCTTTCAACATTTATCCTATTTTCGGTACCTTCAAGCTGAGATTGCAATTCAAGAAAATTCTGAGTTGCTTTTAATTCAGGATACTTTTCAACTACAACCATCAATTTTGATAATGCTGAACTTAATCCGCTCTGAGCTTGCTGGAACTGTTTAATAGATTCCGCATTTAATTTTGTTGGATCAATACTTACGGATGTTGCTTTAGCTCTTGCTTCAACTACTCCAACTAAAGTCTGCTGTTCAAAATTAGCAACACCTTTTACTGTATTTACTAAATTTGGAATCAAATCAGATCGACGTTGATAAGCACTTTCAACTTTAGCCCATTGACTGCTAACACCTTCTTCCAACGTTGGCATTTTGTTATACATTCTTATCGCTGAACCAATTGAAATTAATACAATTCCAATTACTACGATTCCTATTATCCATGCTTTGCTAAGTTTCATTCTTGTTTATTTATTTATTTATATTATATTATAACGTACAAATGTACAATTAATTTTAAATTTACTTAATAATATCTACACTTCTTTTGATAAATTCAGTTAAAGCTTCACCTTTGAGTAAATTTTGAGATAATAAAGCCAAATCGGTAAGTTGTTTTACTGTTTTATTTTGATTTTCTTCATTTTCTTCATTTAAAATCTTACTAACTAATGGATGATTGGTATTTACCACTAAATTATACATATCCGGCATGTTACCCATGTATGACATTCCTCCTCCTAATGCTGACATATCTTTCATACGACGCATAAATTCAGATTGTGTAATCATAACTGGCTGATCGGTTTCACTCATACTTTCAAAAACAACAGTGAATTTTGATTTTTCAACATTATTCTCAAAAATTGGTTTCAGTTTTTCTTTTTCAGCATCATTTAATTTTGAAGGAATTTCGTCATCTTTCTTAATTAATTTATCTGCAGTTTCAGCATCAACTCTAACGAATGAAGAATTTTCAAGTTTTCTTTCCATCAGATTAATAAAATGGCTATCCAAAACTCCATCCATAATTAAAACATCGTAGCCTTTTTCTTTTGCCTGAAGGATATAACTATGTTGATCTTCCGCATTATTAGTATAAAGATAAACCAGTTTCTTATCTTTATCCGTTTGCAAATCTTTTACTTTGTTTTTGTAATCTTCCATCGTAAAATAGCTGCCTTCTGTATTTTTCAACAAACAGAATTTTTCTGCTCTTTCATAAAATTTGTCTTCAGAAATCATCCCGTATTCAATAAATACTTTGATGTCATCCCATTTGGCTTCAAATTCATCTCGTTTGTTTTTAAAAATATCTTCTAATTTGTCAGCAACTTTTTTTGTAATATGACTCGAAATTTTCTTAACATTTGCATCACTCTGTAAATAGCTTCTTGATACATTTAATGGAATATCAGGAGAATCCAATACCCCATGTAATAATGTTAAGAAATCTGGAACAATTCCTTCTACCGAATCAGTAACAAATACCTGATTACAATATAATTGTATTTTGTCTTTTTGAACTTCCAGATTTTTCTTTACTTTTGGGAAATACAATACACCAGTAAGATTAAATGGATAATCAACATTTAAATGAATATTAAATAATGGTTCATCAAAAGTATATGGATACAATTCATGATAAAATTTTGAATAATCCTCATCATTTAATTCTGTTGGTTTTATTGTCCATAAAGGTTTTGTATTATTTATAATACGTGGCTTTTCAACTTCAACTGATTTATCATTTCCATCTTTATCTTTTTCACCTTCAACTTTTTCCCAGGTTTTCTCCATTCCAAACTGAATGGAAACTGGTAAAAACTTACAATACTTCTTTAATAAATCGAGCAATTTATGTTCATCCAGAAATTCTTCAGAATCATCAGCAATATGAAGAATAATATCAGTTCCTCTATCTTCTTTATTTGTTTCTGATAAACTGTATTCCGGACTTCCATCACAAACCCATTTAACTGCTTTGCTGTCATCTGTATATGATTTGGTTAGTATTTCTACTTCTTTGGAAACCATGAAAGAAGAGTAAAAACCTAATCCAAAATGACCAATTAATGCATTGGCATCTGCTTCCGTTTTTCCTTTGTATTTTTCAACAAATTCTTCAGCACCCGAAAAAGCTATTTGATTGATATACTTTTCAACTTCTTCAGCAGTCATTCCTATACCTTTATCACTGATGGTAATGGTTTTCTTTTTTTTATCGTAAGAAACCTGAATAGTTAAATCGCCGAGTTCTCCTTTAAATTTCCCTAAAGAAGAAAGTGTTTTTAACTTTTGACTTGCATCTACTGCATTAGAAATCAACTCTCTTAAAAAAATCTCATGATCTGAGTACAAAAACTTCTTTATTATAGGAAAAATATTTTCCGTTTGTACATTAATCTTACCTTTTTGCATATATGTATTTAAATTTAAAAATTTACACTACTCTCTATCAAACCTTATGCCAAAAATAAAAACCTGACATTTTGTCAGGTTTTTATTAACGAAATAGTAATTGTTAATTAACACACTCAAATACAATATGTTTAAAGCAAAAAACCTGACATTCCAGAAAAAAGATTAAAAAAACAGTGCTAATTAAAAATTAATTTTTAATTTTACCACTCTTTAAAAATCAAATTAGAAAATTACAAACACACAAATAAACAAAGAAATGAATAACATAGATTGGAAAAATTTACCTTTTGGTTATTTCAAAACTGATTATAATGTTCGTTGCTACTATCGCAACGGCAAATGGGGAAAATTGGAAATTTCCTCTTCAGAATATGTAAATATGCATATAGCCGCAACTTGTTTGCATTATGGACAAGAAGCTTTTGAAGGATTAAAAGCATTTAGAGGTGTTGATGGAAAGGTACGCATATTTCGATTAGAAGAAAATGCTAAACGAATGCAAAATTCTGCGTATGGAATAATGATGGCAAACATCCCAACAGAACTATTTAGAGATGCTGTAATAGAAGCTGTTAAATTAAATGAGAAATACATTCCTCCCTTTGGTGAAGGTGCTTCATTGTATATTCGTCCATTGTTGGTTGGCTCAGGTGCTCAAGTTGGAGTTAAACCAGCAAATGAATATTTGTTTATGGTTTTTGTTGGACCCGTTGGCCCATATTTTAAGGAAGGATTTAATCCGGTAAGCATTCAAATCGTTCGCGATTTTGACAGAGCAGCTCCGTTGGGAACAGGCTGTTACAAAGTTGGAGGAAATTATGCTGCAAGTCTCAGAGCAGGTGAAAGAGCTCATGAAGAAGGATTTGCTTCTGTTTTGTTTTTAGATGCTAAAGAAAAGAAATATATTGATGAAGCTGGTCCAGCTAATTTCTTTGGTATTAAAGGGAATAATTATATTACACCCGATTCAAATTCAATACTCCCTTCTATAACCAATATGAGTTTACGGACTTTGGCTGAAGATATGGGAATGACAATTGAAAGACGTAGTGTAAGTGTTGATGAACTTGCAGATTTTGAAGAAGTTGGAGCATGTGGAACAGCAGCTGTAATTTCTCCAATTAAAAGGATTGTTGATCGTGATAATAAAACTGAATATCTTTATTGTAAGGATGGAAAGGCAGGCCCTGTATCTACAAAATTATATAAAAAATTAAGAGGTATTCAGGAAGGTGAAGAAGAAGATAAATTTGGTTGGAATACGATTATTGAATAATTTGTATATCTAATTAATTTATAAAAGCGTTCCTTTTTTGAGGAACGCTTTTTTTGTAACTTGTTTGTTGTTTTAACGTTTAAAAACGAAATATTACAATGGTTTAACATGAGAAAAATTTCAACACTTTTAGTACTGTTCTTTTCATTAGTTCAAATCCAATTTGTTATAGCTCAAAGTAAAATGGATTCTTTACTTGTTGAAAGACAAAATTTATATCAGAATTTTATTTTGAAAATGGATCCGAAGATTTTTACTGATCCAAATTTTGTATCAATAATCAATAAAATGGGAAGTATTGATAGTATGGTTTCAGAAGATGCTCATCGCATTGACTCAACCTTTAATGCTAATGAAAAAATGTCTCCATTAATAGGTATAACATTAGAAAATTTAAGAAATAAACGTGATAAAGCTCAGACATATTTTTATATTTCCCTTGTTTTTATAGCTTTTTTAATAGGCTTATCTATTTATCTTACTGAAAAAATATCAAAAATATCAAAAAATTCTGTATTCCTAAATGCAGATATAGCAGAAGCAAACAACAACTATTCTAGAATAAGTGAAGAAAAAATAATTTTACATAGGGAATTAAATATTAAATTAAAATCATTAGAACAAAAAATAAATGCTCTAATAATTGAAAACGAAAATCTTACTGATTCAAATAATAAAACAAAAATAGAAAACGAACAATTTATACTAAATCAAATTAATTTAAACAAAAACAATAATCAATATCTAACAGAAAATAAACTGCTTAAAGAAGCATTAAAAGTTCTTGAACATCAAAAATTTGATTTAGAAAAAGAAATACAAAGACTACAAGAAAGTACAATAAAATCACATCCTTTCATTGACAATGAATCAGAACTTATAAGAAATGAATTAATAAAAAGAATAGAACATCTTGAAAATGCACTTAAAACCAAAGATATAATGGAAAATGTTATTGCAAAACGCAATAAGGAAATGGAAGATAATTTTAAAGAAATGAATGAGCATATTAATCAGTTATCCCTTGAGCTTGAGGATGAAAAGGCTTATAATGAGAAGCTTACTAGTAAAGTTGCATTTTTTGAGGAAGAGATAAATGAAAAAGAACAAGAATTAAAAACGCTCTGGAATAGGCTCACAAAACAAATTGAGATTAAGCCAGTTGCAAAATCAGATGATCCTGAAACCAACATGCTTAAAACGTTAGAAAAACTAAGTAGATTAAAACAAGCTGATATTTTGTCGGATAATGAATATAATACCTTAAAGGAAAAAATTATTAATCAATATTAACAACATTAAGTTATATCAATAATTAGTTTTAATATATTATTTATGGAAAAAATTCAAATTCCTTTAATTCAACATGCTGATTTAAAAAACAAAGTTGTATTAGTTAGAGTTGATCATAATGTGGTTAAAAGTGGAATAATCCATGATCCATATCGTATTGATGCAACTATAGGAACTTTATTTCATATTATCTCAAAAGGAGGTAAAATTATATTAATGACCCATGTAGGACGTCCAAAAAATAAAAAAACAGGTGAAATTATTATTTCCGATAAAACCTCCATACAACCTATTGTTGACTATTTGCAGCAAAAATTACATATTTCAATAAAAATTCCAGAATTTTATATTCATGGAAATAATGGGTATCTTGGTGTGGAAACATCTATCAATCATCTGATTAAAGAGCTAAAAGAAGGATTAATTGATTGTATTTACCTTCCTAATACGCGATGGTTTTCCGGTGAGGAAGCTAAAGGTGAGGAAGCCGAAAGATTAGCAAATCAATTAGCAGGATTAGCTGATATTTATGTAAATGATGCATTTGGATCGTGGCAGCCACATGCTTCAACTGTTGGAGTTAGCAATTATTTACCTTCCTATGCTGGTTTTTTAATGCAAAAGGAAATAGCAAATCTGGATAGAATTTATAATCCCGAAAATCCATTTTTGGCAGTTGTTGCAGGTTCAAAGTTCGACACAAAAATTGAATCATTATTTGCATTGTTAAAAAAAGCTGATTATTTGGTTTTGGGTGGAGTAATTTATAATGCTTATTTATCAGCTAAATATAATTTTTCGGTTAAAGGAATTGAAGAAGATGATATGCAACATGCAAAAGAATTTGTTGAATTTTCAAAACAATATCCAGGTAAAATTATTGAATTACCTTTTATTATAGAATCTGATACATTAGATGGCAAAATTGAAGGCTACTTTCAGGTTCGGAATATTCATGACATTAAACCCGGCACTCAGCTGAATTATATTTTAGATATTGCTAAAGATTCATTTAATGAAACGAATGTTATTGAAGTATTTCATAAAGCAAAAACAATATTTGTAAATGCTGTAATGGGATTTACACCCTATTTTAATGAAGGTACAATCGCATTAGATGAATTAATTGATGATAATGTTGAAGCAATTAAATTGTATGGAGGAGGTGATACAATGCAGGAATTAAAAAGATTGCTACCTGGTTTATATATCTCAGCTTTAGACAGTCCCAAATATTATATTTTCACTGGAGGAGGTGCTGTATTAAAAGCAATAGAAAATGGGACTACAACCGGGCTTGCTCCAGTAAAAGCTCTTATTGATTCTATTAAAAAGAGAGAATAGTATAAATTTATTTATCTGAGTAAATTAAATACTCTAATAATTAAATCGTTAGCTTTATAAAAAGGCCCTATCAATCTTAAACAATTCATTTTTTAAAATTATAAAAAAATTATTTTGTTAAATTAGTGTGTCTAAGCAACTTTTTGAAATCGGAATTGTCTTCTTATATACTAAACATTAATATATTAAATTTAATAAAATGAAAACAATAAAAATTACATTTATTTTAATGGCATTGGCTTTAATTGGCTTTTATTCCTGCGAAAAAGTTGAGGTAACTGATAAATCTACAGCTTTGGAATTACCAAAAGTTGCTGTAAATCCTTCTGGACTTGGAAGCAATCCTGGTATACCATATTGTGCTCCTTATGCATTTGCATCTGGTATTGAGATTATTGGTGAAATGCAAAGTTCAGCATTCAAATCAACAGATTTCAATAAAGAAACTCAAAATGCTGAAGAATTTATATTGAATCCAAAAATAAATTTTATTCCAATTGGTTCAGGTTCACTAGTTCAGATATATATAAAATTTAGAAATAAAAATTCTTTCAAACAAACCTTGATTATTCCTGCGGGTTTAATATTATGTCCAGAAGATTCAACAAGTCAGACAGGTGTTGTTGTTCAATCTGATACATTAATTCTAGATCCAAATGACAGTACAGGTGTATTATTAAAAGCCTATTGCACTAATTTGCACAAAGGTGTTCCACATAATACTAAATTCAAGATGATTGGAACAACTTTGCATGAAGATTTATACAGAATGATTGGCATATTGAAAACCAAACAAAAATTACAATCAGGTTCACAAGTTCAGAGTATAATCTGGAATATTACTGATCATGGTGGAATGAAAGAGGAAGATTTGAACTATTTGAATAGTTTGCCTTAATAAATTATTTTGCAATAATTTTTATGTAAAATTTATTGCTCTTCAGAAAAATGTCTTAATAATTTACGATAAGCTGAAAATATATTGGCTCTGGAAACAAAGCCAATATATTTTCCTTCATTTAATACAGGTAGATTATAATTTCCCGATTCATTGAATTTTCTTACAATCACCTCCATATTATCTTTAAATTCAACAATGTGAGTAGGAATTATTTTTAAATCACTAACAAATGTATTGTCATATAATTCAGTGTTAAACATTATATGGCGTATGTCATCCAAAACTACTACACCTATAAAGTTATTTTCGCTATCTACTACTGGAAATACATTTCTATTTGAAACTGAAATTATCTCAACAAGTTTTCTAAGTGTTGCATCTGGTTGAATTGTATGAAAATTAGTTTCAATTAACTTATCTATTTTCATCAAAGTAAGTAAAGCTTTATCTTTATCATGAGTAATCAACTCACCTCTTTCCGCCAGCCTTTTAGTATATATTGAATGTGGCTCCCAATTAAATATAGTTAAATATGAAATAACAGAAGTAACAATAAGAGGAGTAAATAACTGATATCCACCAGTTATTTCAGCAATTAAAAAAATGGCAGTTAAAGGAGAATGCATTACACCAGACATAATTCCAGCCATTCCTACAAGTGCAAAATTAATTTCGGAAACATTAGCTATACCTGTTGTATTAAGTAAACGGGCAACAAAAAAGCCTGTAATACCACCCATGAATAATGATGGTGCAAAAATGCCTCCAACGCCCCCACTTCCATTGGTTACTGCCATTGCAACCACCTTAAAAAACATAATAGCAAGTAAAGCTCCTAAAAACAACCATAAATCATCTTTCACAAAATAAAGGAAACTGGTTTGAACTAATTCATCACCTTTTCCGTGAAGCATCATTTTTAATACATCGTAACCTTCACCATACAATGATGGAAAGATGAAAATTAATATTCCTAAAATAACACCTCCAATAATAATTTTTACATATTTATTTTTTACTTTTTTATAAAGTTCTTCAATTTTCATTGAAACTCTTGTAAAATAGAGTGATACAAAACCTGAAACAATGCCAAGAAAAATATAAAAAGGAAGGTTTTTTAAATAAAAAGGTGTGGTTATATCAAAGGTAAATAAAACCCCTTTTCCCATAAAAAAATAAGATAATGAGGATGCTGTAATAGCTGAAATCATTAATGGTATTACATTCGCAACAGTTAAATCTAGCATTAAAACTTCGATAACAAAAACGATGCCAGCAATAGGAGCTTTAAAAATCCCTGCAATAGCTCCAGCAGCTCCACAACCAATTAATAATGTTACCGTTTTGTAATTTAATCGAAACAACTGACCCAATGCAGAACCAATTGAACTGCCTGTATAAACAATTGGAGCTTCCAATCCGACTGAACCACCAAAGGATACGGTTAAGGTGCTGGCAATCATAGATGAATAAGTATTGTGTGTTTTAATTTTGCCTCCATTCTTTGAAATTGCAAACAAAACTCTTGTAACGCCATGACTTATTTTGTCTTTTACAAAAAATTTCACAAATAACACAGTAAGTAAAATGCCAATACCTGGATACGCCAGATATAAATAATTTACAGAATCGGTATCAAAATCTTTAGTGAAAAAATAATGTGTATAAAAAGCAGTATTTTTAAGAATGATTGCTGCTAATCCACTTAAACAACCAATGACGACACTAAGTATTAGTATAAAACGCTGATTGCTAATATTTTTCAGACGCCATACAAATATTTTATTTATTGTTTTTTGAAATTTCATACAGTTGCAAACCTACAAGTTTTTTCTGAATTAAAACTTCATTTTTGTAATTTTTATTTAAATTTTTTTTTTATCATGGTAATCTACATTTTATTGTTTATAACAAAATTAATTGAATTACGTTATAGTTAAAACTTTTTATAAATTTGCTAAAAACTTTCAAATGAAAATAATTACTTACAATGTAAACGGTATTAGATCAGCCATGTCAAAAGGTTGGTTAGATTGGGTGAAAGTCGTTGATCCTGATATTATTTGTATTCAAGAGCTTAAGGCTCAGCCTGACCAATTACCTTTACTGGATTTTGAGGAAGCTGGATATAATTGTTACTATGAAACTGCACAAAAAAAAGGGTATAGCGGTGTTGCTATTTTAAGTAAACAAATCCCTGATAAAATTAAAAATGGTATAGGAATTCCTAAATATGATTTTGAAGGCAGATTTATTAGAGCTGATTTTGGAGATATTTCTGTAATAAGTGTTTACCATCCTTCTGGGAGTAGTGGTGATGAACGTCAAGGCTTTAAAATGATTTGGCTTGATGATTTTCAAAATTATATTAACGAACTGAAAAAAGAAAGACCTAACTTAATTATTGCGGGTGATTATAATATTTGTCATAAAGCAATTGATATTCACGATCCAATAAGAAATGCAACAAGTTCGGGATTTTTACCTGAAGAACGTGAATGGATTGGAAACTTCATCAACAGCGGTTTTGTTGACTCATTCAGAGCATTTAATCAAGAACCGAATCAATATACCTGGTGGAGTTTTAGAACCAAAGCCCGTGACAGAAACCTCGGCTGGCGTATTGATTATTTAATGGTTAGTGATGTAATAGCTGAAAAAATGAAACGTTCTGCTATTTTGTCAGATGCTGTTCATTCCGACCATTGTCCGGTTTTACTTGAAATAGATTTTAAATCTTAGCTTTTAAAACTAAAATCAATAATTAATATATTAATTTAATACAAATGAAAAGAATTAAACATTTATTATTTACCTTATTGGTAATATTTTTATCCACTTCATGTGTAACACATAAACGATATTCAGATTTGGAAGCTAAATATAAAAAGTGTTCAGAAGATATGGCTTCAGTTGAAAAGTCTAAAAATGACGTTAGTATCTTAAATACAGAACTTAACGCCGAAATAGAAAAAATAAAAAGACAAAAATCAGAAATCGAAAGCGAATCATTAGTTTTAAAAGAAAAATTCGACAAAATTGAAAATGAACATGCTGAACTATCAACAAGTTATACAACACTTCAAAACAAATATAATAAACTTCTTACAGGAAATAGAGCTGAAACACAAGAAATAATGGATGCTTTGCAAAAAACTCAGTCCGATTTATTGAAAAAAGAGAATGATTTGAAAAAAAGTGAAGCTGATTTAACAAAGTTACAAAATCAACTAAATGAAAAGAAAAATAATCTTGACATTCTTACAGAACAACTTGATGTTAAAGAGAAAAAACTTAACGAATTGCAATCAATTTTAGACAATAAGGATAAACAGGTTGCTGATTTGAAAAACAAAATAACCGCTGCATTATTAGGTTTTAAAGATAAAGGTTTAACAATTGAAACACGCAATGGCAAGGTTTATGTATCGATGGATGAAAAGCTTTTGTTTGCCTCAGGAAGCTGGAATGTAGCCGAAGATGGGAAAAATGCACTAAAAAGTGTTGGGAAAGTATTGGAAGCTAATGTTGATATTAATGTAATGATTGAAGGACACACAGATAATGTTCCTTATAATGGCGGCGGACAAGTTAAAGATAATTGGGACTTAAGTGTAATGAGAGCTACAGCAATTGTGAAAATTTTACTTGAAAATAAAGGCATTGAAGCTAAAAGAATAGCAGCTTCAGGTAGAAGCCAATATTTACCAATGGAAATTTCTGATACAAAAGAAGCTCGAGCTAAAAATCGTCGTACAGAAATTATTCTTACACCAAAATTGGATGAATTATTAAAAGTGTTGGATAATAACTAAATTTAGTCAAACTATAAATACAATTTTTTTAAAAATAAATTGATAAAAAAAGCTGTTGAATTTTAATATTCAACAGCTTTTTTTTAAATATTAAGAAAAAGAATTACTTAACTTCTTCAAAATCAACATCAGTAACTTCTGCATCTTTTGCATTTGCATTTCCTGCATTTTGCTGATTATTAGCATCACCACCATTTTGTTGAGGATCTTGTGTGTTCTTATACATTTCCTCACTGGCAACTTGCCAGGCGGCATTTAATTTTTCCATAGCCACATCGATAGCAGGAATGTTTTTGTTTTTGTGAGCTTCTTTTAGCTCGTTTAAAGCATTTTCAATATTCCCTTTCTTGTCTGCAGGAACTTTATCTCCAAACTCTTTCATTTGTTTTTCGGTTTGAAAAATTAAAGCATCTGCACTATTGATTTTATCAATTTCTTCTTTTGCTTTACGATCAGTTTCTGCATTAGCTTCAGCTTCGGCTCTCATTTTCTTAATTTCTTCATCACTCAATCCTGAAGATGCTTCAATACGAATTTGTTGAGATTTGCCTGTTGCTTTATCTTTTGCTGATACATGCATTATTCCATTTGCATCAATATCAAATGTAACTTCAACCTGAGGAATACCTCTAGGAGCAGGTGGTATTCCATCTAAATGGAAACGACCGATGCTTTTATTGTTGGCTGCCATTGGTCTTTCACCCTGTAAAATATGAATTTCTACAGAAGTTTGGCTATCAGCAGCAGTAGAGAATGTTTCTGATTTCTTTGTAGGGATGGTTGTATTTGCTTCAATCAACTTTGTCATTACACCACCTAAAGTTTCTATACCTAAAGAAAGCGGAGTTACATCCAAAAGCAATACATCTTTTACTTCGCCTGTTAACACACCACCTTGAATGGCAGCACCAACAGCAACAACTTCGTCAGGATTTACTCCTTTTGACGGAGTTCTACCAAAGAAATCTTCAACAATTTTCTGAATAGCTGGAATACGTGTTGAACCACCAACCAATATCACTTCATTTATGTCGGAAGTACTTAAACCAGCATCTTTTAGAGCTAATTTGCAAGGTTCAATAGTTGCCTGAATCAATTTGTCATTCAATTGTTCGAATTTTGATCTTGATAATGTACGAACTAAATGCTTAGGAATACCATCAACAGGCATAATGTATGGCAAATTAATTTCGGTAGAAGATGAACTTGAAAGTTCAATTTTTGCTTTTTCAGCTGCTTCTTTTAAACGTTGCTGAGCCATTGGATCTTTACGTAAATCTATTCCTTCATCTTTTAAAAATTCGTCAGCAAGCCAATCAATAATTGTATGATCAAAATCATCACCACCCAAATGGGTATTTCCGTTAGTTGATTTTACTTCAAAAACTCCATCACCTAATTCAAGAATAGAAATATCGAAAGTTCCACCACCTAAATCGAAAACAGCTACTTTGATGTCTTTGTTCTTTTTATCCAAACCATAAGCTAAAGCTGCAGCTGTTGGTTCATTAATAATACGTTTGACAGTTAAACCAGCTATTTCACCAGCTTCTTTTGTTGCCTGACGTTGTGAGTCGCTAAAATAAGCAGGTACTGTAATTACAGCTTCGGTAACCTCTTGACCTAAATAATCTTCAGCAGTCTTTTTCATCTTTTGCAAAATGATTGCAGATATTTCCTGAGGAGAATACATTCTATCATCAATTTTTACTCTTGGTGTATTATTGTCGCCTTTAACAACATTATAAGGTACACGTTTAATCTCTTTTGTAACTTGATCATAATTTTCTCCCATAAAACGTTTTATAGAATAAATAGTCTTTGTAGAATTTGTAATTGCCTGACGTTTTGCAGGATCACCTACTTTGCGTTCACCATTTTCGGTAAATGCAACAATAGAAGGAGTTGTTCTTCTTCCTTCGCTGTTTGGAATTACAACAGGTTCGTTTCCTTCCATTACTGATACGCATGAGTTAGTTGTTCCTAAATCAATGCCAATTATTTTTCCCATTTCTTTAATGTGTTTATATAATTTGTTATTAAATGAATTTCAAAATTTACTATAACCTTCTATCAATACTTGTGCCATTTTTAATTTTGGCAGATTTTTGATAATAATTTGGCAGGATTTCTGACAAAATGTCAGTGTTTTTGTTTATGCTTTTATTTGTTAAATACCAGATATACTGTTTTATAAAATTATTTATTTAAAAAAAACAATATTTATTCATTTTTACTAATAAAAAGTAAATAGAAATTTTTCTTTTTTTTATTAGATGTCTGAACTTACTTAATATTTCATATCTTTACCAAAATAAATCAATCAATCTAAAATATTAAATAAATGAGTTTTACAGTTTACAAATCATCTGCTGGTTCTGGAAAAACCTTCACATTAGTTAAAGAATATCTTTGTCTGGTAATTGTAAATCCATATCGGTTTCGATCGGTATTGGCTATTACTTTTACTAATAAAGCTGCTGATGAAATGAAACAAAGAATATTGCAGACTCTTAATCTATTATCAAATTATCAGAATCTCGATGAAGCAAAGCTTGATAAACTTAAATTTCTTTTGCCCGAATTAATAAAACAGACAGGATTAACAGAAACTGAAATCATTAGAAACTCACAATTAACACTATCTCTGATTTTACATAATTACAGTAATTTTGCAATAAGTACCATTGATAGTTTTGTTCATAAAATTGTAAGAACTTTTGCTAATGATTTAAATTTACCCATTAATTTTAATGTTGAACTTGATGGAGAAAATCTTATCTCTCAAGCTGTTGATTTATTAATTAATCAATTAGGGAATCAAGAATTATTAACAGACTTTTTATTTGATTATGCAAAAACAAAAATTGATGAAGATAAAAGCTGGCATATTGAAACAGATCTGAAGTCATTTGCCCGAATATTGCTGGATGAAGAAAGCCAATTGAAAATTGAGAAGTTAAATAAATTGGAATTATCTGATTTCAAACTGATATTAAATAAATTAAACAGATTAACGAATGAATTTATAGAAAGCATTTCAACTAAAGGGATTGAAGTTAGAAATCACATTAAATCACATAATATTCCTCATGAAGCATTTTATCAAGGGAAAAATGGAATTTCAGCCTATTTCGACAAACTTGCCAACAAGCAAATAAGCAGACCAAATAGTTACGTAGAAAAAACCATTGAAGAAAATAAGTGGACTTCTGCAAAAGCTTCTGCAACTGATAAAGCTGCAATTGAAAGTATTAAGGATTTTATTATTTATAAATACAACGATTTACTTTCCTTCTTTAATGTTAATTACGAATCGTATATTATCAGAATTGCAATTTTAAAAAATATTTATTCATTAGCACTACTTAATGAAATCGAAAAATTCATTAAAGAAATACGTGAAAATGAGTATACTGTGCATATTTCCGAATTTAATAAACGTATTTCAGAAATTGTTATCAACGAGCCTATTCCATTTATTTACGAAAGATTGGGTGAGAAATACAAACATTTTCTGATTGATGAATTTCAGGATACATCCGTTTTGCAATGGCTTAATTTGCTCCCGCTTATTGACAATTCTCTTGCTGAAGACCAATTTAACATGATAGTTGGTGATGGAAAACAAGCCATTTATCGTTTCAGAGGTGGTGAGGTTGAGCAGTTTGCATTATTACCAGCCTTATATAAGAAAACGGAAGATATTGTTTTATTAGAAAGAGAAAATGCTTTAAAAAGAAATTTTGAACAAAAAAATCTGAAGAGCAATTTTCGTTCTAAAGCAGAAATTGTTGAGTTTAATAATCAATTTTTTCAATTTGCTTCCAGCTTATTAGAAGACAATATGAAAATAATTTATAACGAACATAATCAGGAATATAATGAACTTAATAAAGGTGGATTAGTAAAATTAAATTTTATAATCAATGAAAATATTGAAGAATATTCAGATTTAACCCACTCTAACATATTAGAAACGATAATGGATTTGCAAAATGATGATTATCAATGGAGAGATATATGTATCTTATGTAGAAATAATATGCAGGCAAATAAAATTGCTGGCTTCTTAACAGAAAAAAACATTAATGTAATTTCAAATGAATCATTGCTTTTAAAGTCATCATCTCCAGTTAGATTATTAATTTCTCTTTTAAAACTTATCTCAAATTCTGACGATTTAATTTCCAGAGCTCATATTCTAATACATTTAATTTTAAATAAAGAAAATAAGGAAGAATTACTAAGAATAATAACGAATAACAATTTACTTAAATTAAAAACAGACAAAACTGAATTTGAAAATTTCCTCAAAACATTAGGTTACGAATTTTCTTTTATCAATTTATCACAATTAACTTTATACCAGTTATGTGAAAATTTAATTGATATTTTCTTTAAACAAACTATAAACCCATATTTACAGTTCTTCTTAGATAATGTATTAAATTTTACAAATAAGAATTCATCAAATATTTTGGATTTTTTAGTTTGGTGGGATAAAAAGAAAGATAAGCTTGCCTTAAAAACACCGTCTGGTATTAATGCTGTTAATATTATGACTATTCATAAATCCAAGGGTTTAGAATTTAAAGTAGTTATTTTTCCTTATGCAGATGAAAAACAACGCAAAACCAAGGATTCATTTTGGATTGATGTGGAAGATGATGAATTAAATCCTCTTGAAACAGCTTTACTTAAAATGGATGCTGTTTTTAAAGAAACCTGTTATTCTGATATTTACACTCTGGAAGATGATAAATCCAAACTTGATTTGATAAATTTATTATATGTAGCACTTACTCGCCCTTCGGATAGATTGTATATTTTTACTCAAATTCCGAAATCTGAAACCACTGTAACATTATCTTCAATATTTAAAAATTACTTGATTTCCAAAAATTTATGGAGTGAACTTAATGATAATTATTGTTTTGGAAATCCTCAAAAACAAAAACTATCTACTGTAAAAACAGTTGATAATATGTTGCAATTAAAATCAGTTAATATCAGCAATTGGCAGCAAAAAATAATGATAAGTCATTTAGCACCCGTTATATGGAATATTGAAGATCCTGAAAAAAATCGTCGTTTTGGAAATAGTATCCATTGGGTTTTGTCTAAAATTGAAAACAGTGAAGATATTGAATCCAAAATAGATAGTTTGTCTGTTACTATTATTGATAATGAAGAGAAAAATACACTTAAAAGATTACTTTTAGACTTGTCAAAGATTGATGAAATAAAATTCCTATTCGATAAAAAATATTTAGTTAAAAATGAAGCTGAAATATTATTGAAAAATGGGAAAACCATACGACCTGATAAAATCTTGCTTTCTGATGATGAAGCTATTATCATTGATTTTAAAACAGGGAAACAAGAATTATCACATCGAAATCAACTTGAAAAATATGAACTTTCTCTTAAAGAAATGAATTATAAGAATATTATTAAATGCTTAATTTACATTAATGAACAACCTGAAATAATTAAATGGTAAATTAGCATTTAACGATTATTTATATTCACTACAAACAAAATAGTTATTATTAAATCATATAATAAACAGGAAATTTAAGAACAGAATATATTCTGTTCTTAAATTTCCTTAAAAGATATAAATCAATACTTAGGTATTCTCATTTTCTTTTTTTTGTTTATATCTACCAGCTTCTTTCAATGCTTTAGTGATAATCCACTCTAATTGTCCATTTGTACTTCTGAATTCATCAGCAGCCCACTTTTCGATACTTTCCAGAATAACAGGATCAATTCTTATAACAAAAGCTTTTTTTACAGCCATTATTACTGATGTAGCGTTCCTGCATTAACAATCGGGCTGGCATCTTTATCGGAACATAATACAACCATCAAATTACTTACCATGGCAGCTTTTTTATCTTCATCAAGATCGATTATTTTCTTTGCAGATAATTGATCTAAAGCCATTTCAACCATACTTACTGCACCTTCAACAATTTTTGAACGGGCAGCAACAATAGCAGTAGCTTGTTGGCGACGAAGCATTGCCCCTGCAATTTCCTGTGCATAAGCTAAATGACTTATTCTTGCTTCAATAACTTTAACTCCAGCAATTTCCAATCTTTCTGATAATTCTTTTTCCAGTAAATGATTTACTTCGTCACCGCCAGAGCGTAAGGTTATTGCAAATTCATGGTCTTCAATATCATCATAAGCATAAGTGCCTGCAAGTTTTCTGATGGCAGATTCACTTTGAATTTTTACAAAGTTCTCATAACTATCAACTTCAAATGCAGATTTAAAAGTATTTTCAACTTTCCACACCAGAACAATTCCAATTATTATTGGATTTCCCAAGCTATCATTAACTTTAATAGGCTCATTGTTAAGATTTCTGGCTCTTAAGGAAAATTTCTTTCTTGTAAAAAATGGATTTATCCAGTAAAATCCATTATCGATTATAGTTCCTTTATATTTGCCAAATAAAACTAAAACACTTGATTCGTTTGGATTTACAATTACAAAACCTGGCATACATAAAATACCGGTAATTATAAAAATAATCATCCAGTATTGATCGAACATTGCCATTCCAAAAGGAGGCAAAGCTATCATTAATAAAGTAATAAACAACATCAAATAACCAGATGATGGTGTTAAAAATTTTTCCTGATTCATTTAAAATAAAATTTAATTAATACTAATATGATATCATTATGATATTGCAAATATACAAATTAATTTTATAAAAATCATTTTTTTTATTTTTTTTTATAAAAACAACTAATTGATAAACAATATATTTAATTTTAATAATAAAGAATTTAATTTATTTTATCACTGATAATGAATTTACATAGTAAATTTTTATGATTTTTTCATAGAATGTTGCCGAATATGTTTTATATTTGTTGTATTATTAAAATCTATCTATGAAAGTAAATAAAACGCTATATATAAAATATATGGTTTGTAAATGTTGTATCCGGATTATAAAACAGGAGCTGGAACAACATGATATTATTGTAAACCGTATTATTTTAGGTGAAGTTGAGATTACTTTCGATAATGAAAAAATTAATGATGAATTAATCGAAAAAATCATAAATGATAATGGTTTTGAACTTGTAGTAAATAAAGAAAAAATTCTGGTTGAACAAATAAAAACAGCAGTAGTTGAATTAGTTCATTTTGCGAATAATATGAACTCTATTATTCGTAATTCTGATTACCTGGTAGAAAAATTAGGATATTCATATCAACATCTTTCTACTATTTTCTCAAGATATGAAAGTAATACATTGGAAAAATTTATTATTCTTCACAAAATTGAGAAAGTAAAGGAAATGATAGAATATGGAGAATTGACGCTGAGTGAAATTGCCTTTACTATGGGATATAGCAGTGTTCAATATTTATCTACCCAATTTAAAAACATAACAGGGATTTCAGTTTCCGATTATAAAAAAGACACTCATCTCGAACGTAAACCATTAAATCAAATTTAATAAAATATCTGAATATCAGTTGTTAATACATTTTTGTTTGGAATTAATCACACAAAACATATAAATCATCTCTTGGATTCAGGCATAATATTGGAATTTGCCATTTATTCATTATTGACGTAAGTTCTTTAGGTCCATTAATCAAATCCAATAAGCCATAACTCTTTGTTGAAAGAACAATTACCAATCCTGCATTTTCTTCCTGAGCTACTCTAATTGCATAATAATCAATATCTTTTTCTTTTTCCATTGTATTTATAATCTCAAAATTGACTTCAAAATTATCGAAAATTTTACGGATAAATTTTTGATTATTATTTAATTGTCTAACAAAAAATTCATCTTTTACGTGTGCAGTCATTACTTTAACTTCAGCTTCGTTAAACCGGCTGAAATAACTTGCCCACAACACTTTCTCTTTTGATTCTTTGGTTGAATCAATAGGGAGAATTATTTTCTTATAAAACAGATTGTCTTCAATGTCTTTATTTACAAATAAATATGGAATTCTTGATTTGCGAAACATTTTCAATAATTTTGGAACTGAAAAAGGATGGTTTTTCAAATCGTTTCTGTAACTGATTATTGCAAGAATTGCATTTATTTTTGGAACAATTTCATTAAAAGCTTTGGCAGGATTACCATTTAAAACTACTGTATTGACAACATTGCTTCCAGCTATTGATTTCATCTTTTGATGTAATTCATTTTCTGATTCAAATGCTATATTTAAACATGCAATTGTTATTTCTTTTTCAAGAATTTGACCTAATATAATAGCATGATTCAATGCAATTTTACTGTTTTTAGTAAAATCAGTAAAGACAATAATCTGCTGATCTCTTTCTATTTCCATATTTTAATACAATCCTTTTACAACTGGTTTGGCTGCAATAAAATCCTTTAAATAAAAAGGCTCAAAATAAGCAGTATTCTCAAATTCATTCTTAATAAATTTTTCTTCAGCCAATTTAACCATATTTTCTGCTGAAAGAAAAATATCCTCAACTATTATTGCATTTTTATAATTTCCAAGTACTTCCCTGCATTTAACTGCACCATTTCCAAAGAAATATATTTTATGTTCCTTTAAATAGTCAGCGTATGTAATTTCTTCCACAATTTCTGCTTTAACATCTCTAAAAACATCTAAATTTGAGTTATAAAAGGCAGAATAAACTTCCATTCTCCGAGCATCTATCATTGGACAAAGCAAAGCATCCTTTTCAATTTTTGTCTTTTGTAAAAATCCGATTGACATCGACTTTAAAGTTTCGATAGCAATAAGTGGAATATTTAAAGCATAACACATACCTTTAGCTGACGAAACACCAATACGTAAACCAGTATAGGAACCAGGTCCTTTACTTATCGCAACAGCCTCAATATCCGAAGGTAATTTAGCTGATTCTTTAAAAACCTCATCAATAAAAACGGCCACATTGGCAGAATGGGAATTTCCTTTTTCATTTTCCCTTATTGAAATTATATTTCCATTTAAAGCTAAAGCTACTGAGCATATCTCAGTAGCAGTTTCTATCATTAATATCAACCCCATTAATTCTGATGCTTATTCTTTTTTATTCTTTTTGTCAAACAATTTCGATTTGTCAACTTTTGAAACTTTTACATTGTTTTTAAGCACTTTGGTAACAGCTGTATATGGTCCGGCAATAACTTCATCGTTTTCTTTTAAACCTTCGGTAATCTGAATGTAGCTATTATCCTGAATTCCTGTTTTAACCTTTTGCATTATTGCCAATCCATTCTTATATAGGAAAACATATTCAACCACTTCTTCCTTATTTGTTTTATGAACAGAGGTTTTATCCTCATCATTACCTTCATTTGTATTTTCAGCTTCCTTTTTTGCAAATAATGATTTCTTTCCAGTGGAATCTTCACGTGTTGTTACAGATTGTATTGGAATAGTAAGGATATTTGTGGCATTTTTGGTTTGAATATCAACTGTTGCAGACATTCCTGGTCGGAAAGGACTAATATTTGGTTTATCTGCTTTCATTAAATCCTGATATGAAAATTGCAATATCCTTATTTTTACATTAAAATTAGTAACCTGATCAGCACTTATACCAACTGTATTTGCCGAATTGGCTATTTGAGTAACAATTCCTTTAAATTTACGATTCAGATATGCATCGACCTCTATTAGTGCTGTATCTCCAAGTTTAACTCTAACGATATCATTTTCATTAACTTCTACATTAACTTCCATATTGTTTAAATTGGCAATTCGCATTATTTCAGTACCACTTGAAAACTGAGAAGCTCCGGTAACTCTCTCTCCAACTTCAACGCTCAATTTTGAAATAGTTCCGCTATTAGGAGCATAAATGGATGTTCTGGTGAGATTTTCTTTTGATTGTTTTAATTGGGCTTCAGAACTGCTAACATTAAACTGTGCTGCAATTACATTCTGCTCGGCAGCTTCCACCTGTGCTTTTGCAACTTCAAATCCTGCTTTTGCAGCATCAAATTCTGATGCAGAAATAGTTTGCTGTTTATATAATTTATCACTCCTTTCGAAAGATAATCTTGTATTGTTAAACTGAGCTTTAACCTGAGCAAGATTAGCTTTAGCATTTGCCAGTGAAGCTTTTTGTCCGTTAAGCATTGCAAGACTTTGTTCATAAGAAGATTTATAAATCTCAGGATCTATTTCGGCCATTAAATCCCCTTGCTTTACATCATCACCTTCTTTAACCATAAGTTTAACAACCTCACCCGAAATAAATGGACTGATTTTTATTTCAATCTCAGGTTGTATTTTTCCACTTGCCGAAACGGTTTCGGTAATATTTCTGATTGTTGCCTTTTCTGTATAAATTTCTGTATCTGAATTACCGCCAATCCATCCACTTTTTTTGGCTACTATTAATAAAACAATTAACAATAAACCACCTGCTATTGATAATCTGATGATATTTTTCTTTTGCATTTTATAAAAAATAATGTTATTTACTTAATGTTAATGGATTACCCTGATAAAAGTCAAGAATTATTTTTTTGAAAACGAAATTAAATTTTGCTTTCAATAAATCCGATTCGGCTTTAACAAGTTTATTTTTAGCATCATTATAATCAATAGAATTAATCATACCAACATCAAATTTCTGTTGAGTATAATTAAATGCTTCCTGATAAGATGCTACAGCTTTTTGTGATGCTTTATAACTTTTAAATGCTCCCTGAGCATCGGCATAAGCTTGTTCGATGTTTTTTTGTAATTGATTTTTTGTTAACTGTAAATTGTATTCAGCATTTAATGCATTTAATTTTGCTTTTTTTACACTTGCATTTACTTGATAACCATTGAAAATCGGAATATTTAATGAGAACCGTAAGGATTTACTTAAATTCTTATCTAATTGGTCCTGAAAAGACATTTTCTCAAATTCATAACTTGTAACTTTCTGAACGATT
Source organism: uncultured Bacteroides sp. (assembly GCA_964646395.1). GTDB lineage: Bacteria > Bacteroidota > Bacteroidia > Bacteroidales > JACABE01 > JACABE01. The sequence continues at coordinate 6,722 of CAZYEM010000011.1, read as the reverse complement.
GCTTCTCCTGTGCTTGGTACTGTGTAATTGGTTGGTAAATTATTAAATACTGAAATTGATTTTGGATTAGTATAATCCAAATAATTATCAGCATAATTACTTCCATAATATCCGCTTAATGACAAACTTGGATATCTATAGCTTCGTGCTATTGCCAATCCACGATATGAACTTTCCAACCGGAATTCAGCACTTTTTATTTCGGGCATTACTGTAGATGAATATGCGTAAATCTGATTAGTAGGTATTAATGTTACTTCATTCTCTACTTTAATATCAGGTTTTGTTATGTCAAAATCGTTTACTGATTTTAAGTCTAATAATTGAACCAAGTCAAGATATGAAAGATCCAACTGATTTTGAGCGGCTACAAGATTTGCTTCCTCCAATGCTCCCTGTGCTTGAATATCTAGTAAACTTCCACGGGCTAATGTTCCTGCATCAACTAATTTTCTGGTTCTTTCAATCTGAAGCTGACTTATATTTACTTGATTTAATGAAATTTCCACCTGCTCTTTATTAAACAGAATTTGCATATAAGCCTGAGCTATCCGCAATGCTATATCGTTCTTCATCTTTTCCAACTCATAACGACTTGCTTTATAATTGCTTTCGCTCTGCCGAATTGTATTAAGTTTCTGAAATCCATTAAAAATATCAATGGAAGATGTCAAGGCAAAAGAATTAGACTGAGTTTGTTCGTCGGTATAGGTATTAGAGGTTGGGTCGATATTTCTGCCCCAATTGTAATTATGGCTAACACTACCGTTTACTGTTGGTAAAGTTCCCAATTTACTTTGTAATGCAGTTACTTTATCAGATTCGGAAAGAAGTTGGCTTTGTTTAATCTGGATGTTATTTTCTAAAGCATAATTGATGCATTCTTCCAATGTCCACTTTTTTTGAGCATTTGAATGAAATGCAAAAGTAAATATCATGAGTATTAAATAGAGTAATCTTCTCATCTTGTAAGATGTATGTGTTTTTATTTAAGTTTATTATCTAATTTTTATTTCAAAAAAATCAATTATCAAAAGTAAGAATAAAACATAATACTTTGATTTTTATTATGTGTTTTTTTATTTTTTTTGTTCAATTGTATCTTTTTAGGGTTGAAAGGGTAATTTTTTATGTTGAACTATGATTGTTTTTTAAATCGTTATATGTTAATTTTTATGTTGGAATAAGTAATCAGAAATTATGAATTGTATCAGATTTCTAAGTTTTATCTTAAGAAGGGTTTTGAAAATGAGATTTTTGAGGTGAATAAGATTTTAAAACCGCAATCCTGATTTATTGTGATAAGGTTAAAATTGCAGTTCAACAAAGGAAAAGCAATTTTTAGAACTCAAATTAATCAAAACCATTTTTATTCATATTTTATGTTTAATAAGATGTTTTCAAAATAAGACTACACCTTATGAAGTTTAAAATTCTTGTTTTAAAAACTAGTTGATTATTAATTTCTTAACAACACTGTCGTTTGCTGTTGTATATTTAACAAAATAAATACCTTTACTAAATCCAGTAAAATCAAAAGTAGTTTTCGTAGTATCCAATAATTGAAAATCTTTATTAAATATTATTTTACCAGTGATGTCAGAAATTCTTAAATTAGCATTATTATTAGCTGAAATTGTAATACTTACAAAATCGTTAGATGGATTTGGATATATAAAAATAATATTATCAGAAGCTTTATTTAACAGTATTCCTGTATTATCAAAATGAATTATATTTGAAGAATCTGAACTGCATCCATTTATTGTAACAATTACAAAATATTCCCCAATTTGCTGAGGAGTATAGGTTTGTGCAGTTTCGTTATTAATAGCTCCACTTACTATATTGTACCATTGATTTCCTGTTACAGAATTTGAATTAAGAGTATTTCCGCTTTGAGTAATTGTTGGAGTTGAAGGTATTGGATTTACAACAATGGCTAAAGTTGATATTGAACCATTACCACATGAATTATTGCCTTTTACTGTAATATTTCCGGAAGCAGAAGCTGCGCCATAATCAACTAAAATACTATCTGTTGAACTACTTCCGCTAGCTCCGTTAGGTAATGTCCATATATATGAAGTTGCATTTAAAATAGCTGGAACTTTATAAATCACAGCATTTTGCCCTTGACAAACCATACTATTCCCTGAAATTGTGCTTGCACTGGATGGCAATGAATTTACAATTACCGGTAAACTTGCTGATTGTCCGTTCCCAAAAATATTATGTCCTTTAACAGTAATATTACCTGAAATTGCAGTATTTCCATACGAAACGGAAATACTATTTGTAGTACTATTACCTGTAGTTCCGCTTGGTAATGTCCAGAGATAGGAAGTTGCATTTGGAATTGCAGCAACAGTATAAATAACAGAATTCTGGCCTTGGCAAACACTTGTCAAACCTATTATACTATCAGCATTTGAAGGAAGATTAATTACTACTTTTAAGATACTATTGACAGTGCTATAATTCCCCACCCAACCGTGAGTTGCATCAGCAAAACCAACACCAAGGCATTGAATATTGGCTCCAACTGTTGGCTGAAGTAATGGATCTGTAAAATCAGTAAAATTGGCACCACCATCGGTACTGTAAGAAACACCTTTAGCAGTGCTAAATGGACTTGTTGAAACCAACATATTTTCTGAATTTGGAACATAAGTCATTGCATATGTATAAAAATTACCCGAAGGGGAATAACTTAACCAGGTAGCACCACCATCATAGGTTTGCTTCCAGATATAAGTTGTTGACCCTGTAGCCATACCAGCAACTATCATTGTATTTACACCTGTTATATAAATTTTCCCTGTACTTATAGTTCCAAAAGGAGCAGTTGTTGTAACTGTCCAGTTTACACCATAATCTGAAGTTTTATATACCCTTCCCATATTAGTGACAAATGCAGCCCTGCCTCCTTCAAATTTCGAGGCACATTCATAGCCATTATAACCAAATTCTCCGGATAAAGGAGTGGAAACATTCGCTGCTAAAGTTGGTATCCATGTTGTACCTCCGTCATTTGTATAATAAATATCAAATTTATTATTAACAGGATCCCCCATACAGAAACCAATACTGGAATTCCAAAACAATACTGCATCTGCAAAAGTAGTTGATCCATTATTCATAACGCCGGTAACCAAAGACCAATTTAGACCACCATTGGTAGTTTTCCAGAATGATGCGATGCTGGTAACAGTATCCATTGCTATTGCAAACGCATTATTATAGGTTACTCCAGTTAACACATAAGGAAATACAGTAGCTCCAAATCCATTGTATGTTCCGGTTTGCCAGGTTAACCCTCCGTCCAGAGTATGAGAAAACACTTTAATTCTGTTTGTAGTTCCCGAACCATTAAATCCATTAATCCATACTGTATTGGAATCAATTGCTGATATTTGGTCAACACCTGTTGAAGTTCCCGGCATATTTGTATTTTGCTGAGTCCAGGTTTGAGCTTTCAAAATAAAACCAAATAGAATGATAACCGAAAAGAATAGAGATTTTTTCATTTTATGTAAAGTTTAATTGATAAAGGGTTTCAAAAAAATAGATTTTTGAGGCGAACAATATTTTAAAAACCGCAGTTTACTATTGTAAGTGAGGATTTTTTAAAATTGAAGTTCAACAAAGAAAAATCAATTTCCTGAAGTCCATGTTAATATTTTACAAATATAATATATATAAAAGATAAAAGGTAAAATAAAAAACCTTATTAATTGAAAATGATAATGTGAAGTAAGGAAATTGCTGATTTTTGGGCATAAAAAAAAGATGTTGCTTATAAAAAAACAACATCTCTTATTGAAAAAAATGAAAATTTTAATTAATTACAAGTTTTTTGATTGTAACTTCATTTCCAGAAGTATATTTAACAAAATATATACCTTTAGCATAATTACTGAAATCAAAAGAAGTTTTGGTAACACCATTTAATTGCAATATATGACTATAAATAATTTTACCAGTAATATCAAAAATATTCAGATTAGCTTTGTTATTACCTGAAATTGTAAAGTTAACCATTCCATTAGATGGATTTGGATAAGCATCAAATGAATTAGTGTTTGCAATATTTTTTTGAATACCAGTTGTGTTGATATAGTTTTTATATTTCAAAATGCTATTCATAGATAACGTTGCATCATAATTTCCTACCCAGCCATTATTTATGTCGGCAAAACCAACACCTAAACATTGAATATTTGCACCAACAGTTGGTTGAAGTAATGCGTTGGTAAAATCTGTCCAGTTTGCTCCACCATCATTGCTGTAAGAAACTCCTTTTGCAGTAGAATATGGAGAAGTTGAAACCAGCATATTAGTTGAATAAGGGACATAAGTCATAGCATAGGTATAAAAAGTACCTGTTGGAGTATAAGCAGTCCAGGTTGCACCTCCGTCAGTTGTTTGTTTCCATGTTAAAGTTGTAGCACCTGTTAACATTCCTGCAGCAATTATCTTATTAGGTCCTGTAACATATATTTTACCTGTTCCAACAGCTGTAAATGGAGCAGTAGTAGTTGCTGTCCAGTTTATACCATAATTAGATGTTTTATATACTCTTCCCATATTGGTAATAAATGCAGCATAGCCACCTTCCATTTTTGAAGCACATTCATAGCCGTTGTAGCCATATTCACCGGATATAGGAGTTGTTACATTGGCTGCCAAAGTTGGTGTCCAAGTAGTTCCGCCATCGGTAGTATAATAAATATCAAATTTATTGCTTACTGGATCGCCCATGCAAAAACCTTTGTTTGCATCCCAAAACAAAACAGAATTGGCAAAAGTAGTTGAACCATTGTTCATTATACCAGTTACCAATGACCAGTTAGCACCACCATCAGTTGTTTTCCAGAAAGATGCGAAACCTCCTGTGGCAGTATCCATTGCAATTGCAAATGCTTTGTTGTAAGTAACTCCGGTTAAAACCTGAGGAAATACGGTTGCTCCGAATCCATTATAATTTCCGGGAACCCATGTTGTACCACCATCTTGAGTACGTGAACATACTTTAGCTCTATTAGTTGTTCCTGCACCATTAAAACCATTTATCCATACTATGTTGGTATCAACAGCTGAAATCTGATCAACTCCGATAGTAGTTCCAACCATATTGGTATTTTGCTGCGTCCAGGTTTGTGCATTCAATATCAGACTAAATAGAATGAATGCGAAAAAAAATAATTGTTTTCTCATTTTGTTAAGTTTATTAGTTTATAATGGACAAAGGTAGTAAATAAGTTTATAAAAAAAATTATTATAGCAGAACTTCTTGTATTTTCTTTATTATCCTCAATATATCAAATTATTCCTTATCCAATAAAAAGAACTTAGCTTTAACATCTTGTAAGTATCGAATATTTTATTTACTCATCCGTATATTACTATTGGATTTTTTATAATTTGGAATAGACTAACTTTTTTTATTAATGTGCCTTAAATCCGAAAGGATTTTTATTAGTGTTTTATTATTAGCTATTTACAATACCGTTTCATTATTTTAATTTATTAAAAAAATTAGTGTAATTAGTGCAATTAGTGGCGAATATAATAAAGAGTTTGGGTATAAGGTATAACCATAAATATTTCTTAGTACTTAAATCAATTAATCATTAATTTTGCAGCCAGCAATAAAAAGCCAATGATTATACTCGCACCTTTACATGGATTTACCGACTATATATTCCGCAATGTTTATGCAAGGCATTTTACGGGTATTGATATGGCTATAAGTCCTTTTATATCCCTCACACACAGCTCGAAGGTTAATCCACGCAAAGCGAAAGATGTGTTGCCTGCCAACAATCTGTCCATTCCGGTTATTCCGCAGATATTGGGCAATCAACCCGACTTATTTATTCAGATGTGTGAATTTCTGGATGCTTGGGGTTACGAAGAAATCAACTGGAACCTGGGTTGCCCGGTCAAAAGCATTGCAAACAAGAAAAGAGGAAGCGGACTACTCCCCCATCCTGAGTTGTTGCGAAGTATTCTGGAAGAAATAGTACCCGAAATAAAACAAAAACTTTCAATTAAACTCCGATTGGGCTATTCCGATAAGGATGAAATCAATCGGATAATTCCGGTTTTAAACGATTTCCCCCTTAAAAACGTAACAATACATCCCCGTATCGGTATTCAGATGTATGAAGGAGAAATTATACACCAGGGCTTAAACGATATTATCAACTCCATTAATCATGAAGTGATATATAATGGCGACATTGTTGATTTAAAATCATTTAATGAAGCGAAGTTAAAATACCCTTCCATAAAAAGCTGGATGATCGGACGCGGAATTTATTACAATCCATGGCTTGCAGAAGAAATAAAGTGTGGACTCGAAACAGATAAAACAAACCAAAGAACAAAGCTACTTGATTTCTTTTTCGATCTGTATCAGGAATTGCTAAAACAGAAAGGGGAAACCCAAACAATAAATAAAATCAAGGACTTATGGCAGTTGTTCTGTTTTATCTTCGGCAATCATCAAAAAGTAATCGATCAGATTTCCCATGCCGTCTCCTTGGCTGAAATAGAAGAAATAACCATAAGAGTTATAGAAACAGTATCCGGTACAAAACAAAATGCTGTAAGCTAAGCTTTCTCCTTTGGGGGATAACCTAATTCGTAATCCACAGCGCTCCACTGCTCTCTCCCACCCCCACTTTACACCAACCCTGCTTCTCGCCATTCCT
>CAZYEM010000010.1:0-33501 GCA_964646395.1 uncultured Bacteroides sp. | reverse complement strand
AAAATTAAAACGGATAAAAACGCTATCATTAAGAAGTTTATAAAAGAATAATCTTCCGTTTTTAATTTTTATTTATAAAACGCTTATTGTCATTTAGATAATAAGCGTTTTCTATTTCACTTATTTTCTGTACTTTTGCATTTTATTTCAATTTAGATTATGATAGAACTGAAAATATCTCAATGTGTTGCAGAAGCAGTTAATCAGCTTTATGCAATTCAGACAGAAGCACAAAAAATTACATTACAAAAAACACGCAAAGAATTTGAAGGAGATTTTACAGTTGCAGTATTCCCTTTTGTGAAAATTTCGCGAAAATCACCTGAAGTTACAGCTAACGAAATTGGAAATTTCATTAAGGAGAATATGAATGAAGTTGAAGATTTTAATGTGATAAAAGGATTTTTAAATCTGCAAATCAGCAAAGCATATTGGATTAATTTTCTGAATACTGAAAATAATTATGAGTTTGGATTTTCAGAAAAAACAGATAATAAACCTGTTTTGATAGAATATTCTTCTCCCAATACCAATAAACCACTACATTTAGGACATATTCGCAATAATCTGTTAGGCTGGTCAGTTGCTGAAATCCTGAAAGCTAATGGCAAAAAAGTTGTAAAAGTGAATTTGGTTAACGATAGGGGAATTCATATTTGCAAATCAATGCTTTCATGGATGAAATGGGGAAATGGTGAAACACCTGAAACTTCCGGATTAAAAGGAGACCATTTAGCAGGAAAATATTATGTATTATTTGATAAAGAACTTAAGATAGAAATTGCTGATTTAATAGCAAATGGATCAGAAAAAGAGGTTGCCGAAAAACAAGCACCCTTGATATTGGAAGCTCAGGAAATGCTTCGCAAATGGGAAGCCAAAGATAAAGCAACCATAGATTTGTGGGAGAAAATGAATGGTTGGGTTTATAAAGGATTTGACGAAACTTATAAAAGATTAGGTGTGGATTTTGACAAAATCTATTATGAATCAAACACGTATCTGTTAGGTAAACGCATTGTAGATAAAGGTCTTACAGCCAATATATTAATTAAAAAAGAAGACAACAGTGTATGGGCTGATTTAACTGCTGATGGGTTGGATGAAAAACTATTATTACGAGGAGATGGAACTTCAGTTTACATGACTCAGGATTTGGGAACTGCGGAATTACGATTTAATGATTATCAGGCTTCTCAAATGATTTATGTAGTTGGAAACGAACAAAATTACCATTTTGATGTTTTGAAACTGGTTTTAAAAAAATTAGGTTATGAATGGGCTGATAGTATTAATCATTTATCTTATGGTATGGTAGAATTACCGGCAGGTAAGATGAAATCACGTGAAGGAACCGTAGTTGATGCTGATGATTTGATAAATGAAATGGAAAAAACTGCTTATGAAAAAGCATTGGAACTAGGGAAAATTGATGATTTTGAAAGTGAAGAAGCCAAACAATTATATTATACTATTGCAATGGGAGCTTTAAAATATTTCATTCTAAAAGTTGATCCACAAAAAAATATGATGTTCAATCCTTCAGAATCAATTGATTTCAACGGACATACAGGCCCATTTATTCAATATACACATGCCAGAATAAAATCATTGTTGAGAAAAGCTGAATGGGAAGGAAATTGCTTTTTAGACGAAAAAATTTCATTTCTTTCAAAAGAAAAAGAAATTATCAGAATTTTACATGAATATCCATCAATAATCAAACAAGCCGGGGATAACAGAAGTCCTGCACTAATTGCTAATTATGCTTTTGAATTGGCTAAAGAATATAATGGGTTCTATCAGGAAATTCCTGTTTTTAAAGAAGAAAACGAAGCGCTGAAAAATTTTCGCTTGGTTTTATCCGCATTTACTGCCAACGTATTAAAATCGTCTATGGGGCTTTTAGGAATACACGTTCCTGAACGAATGTAATTCAATTATCGGAAACAAATTATAATAAGCACTTCATTTTCAAGAACATTAAGCATTAATATTTTATGAACTATATAAACATACATACACACAACAGCAAACTTCGGGAGGGGATTGTGATTTATAATGCAATGAATATTAATGATATTCCAAAAGCTAAAGACAATTTTTATGTTTCAACAGCTTTGCATCCATGGTATTTAAAACCGGAGTTATGGTTTAATCCATTAAATGAATACGAAGAAATAATTGCTCAGGATGAAATAATTGCTATTGGAGAATGTGGTTTGGATCTTACTATAAAAATAAAACCTGATGTTCAGAAAACTGTTTTTAATAAACACTTACTATGGGCCGAAAAATATAACAAACCTGTTACAATTCATTGTGTAAAAGCTTTTAATGAAGTGATTGCCATGAAAAAGAAAGCAAATATAAAACAACCTTGCATTATTCATGGGTTCAATAATAATCTTAATATAGCCAAACAATTAGTAACAGCTGGGTTTTATCTTTCTTTTGGAGAAGCATTGCTTAATGAACACTCCAATGCTGCACAAGCCATTAAACAAACGCCTCTTGAGCGTTTGTTCCTTGAGACAGATGAAAGCGAAAAATCAATAAGTGAAATTTATAGTAAAGCTGCTGAATTACTTGAAATGGATTTAGAATTGCTTAAAACACAAATTGAAAATAATTTTAAAAACGTATTTATAAGAGGATAAATGGAAAACTGGCTGATTCGTACCGAATTGTTATTGGGAAAAGAGAAGCTTGAAATATTAAAAAATGCACATATTTTAGTAGTAGGATTGGGTGGAGTAGGTGCATATACTGCCGAACAGCTTTGCAGAGCTGGTATAGGGAAAATGACAATTGTGGATGGTGATGTTATTAATCATTCAAACAGAAACAGACAGTTAGCAGCATTAAGTAGCCTTGAAGGAAAGCATAAAGCTGAAATTATGTCAAATCGTTTGTTGGATATTAACCCTGAATTGGAACTGGAAGCCATAACTGAATATATTAAGGATGAAAGGTTAACAGAGATTATTTATGCTCATAAATACGATTATGTAGTTGATGCCATCGATACACTTTCTCCAAAAATTTATCTTATTTATCAAACAGTAAATGCTGGTTTAAAGCTAGTAAGTTCAATGGGTTCGGGTGGGAAAATGGATCCTTCAAAAATACATGTTGCTGATATTTCACAAACTAAGTTTTGTCCTCTTGCTTTGCTTCTAAGAAAAAGATTGCACAGATTAGGTATTTATACTGGATTTAAAGCAGTTTTTTCTACAGAACTTATTCCCGGAACCGCTGTAATTTTAAATGAAAACGAACCCAATAAAAAATCAACAGTAGGAACCATTTCCTATATGCCTCCATTGTTTGGATGTATTGCTGCTTCTGTTGTTATACGTGAACTTTTGGGCGAAACTATATCTAGTGATTTGCATATACCTCATATCATTAAGAAAAAGATAAAGAAAAATCAGGATTAAATACCTGAATTTAGAAAATAAACTATATATCATCATTTCGATATTAAGTTTCTTAAGGGATAAATCCGAAAAAGGCTAAGGTTGATATAAATCCGAAAAAGGTAAAAAAAAAAGGCTGAGTTTTAACTCAGCCTTTTTAAATCTTTGTATTTAATTATCCTACAATAATTAAGCCTTTTTCTTCAGCTTTTCTTAAGCAGGCAGAAATGCCATTTTTGTTGATATTTCTAATTCCACTTGTAGAAACTTTTAATGTAATCCAGCAATCTTCTTCAGGAATATAAAATTTCTTGGTTTGAAGATTAGGATAAAATCTTCTTTTAGTTTTTATATTTGAGTGAGATACTTTGTTTCCAGTAATCACTTTTTTTCCGGTAATATCACAAACTTTTGACATCTTATTATTGTTTTTTTTTATTGATACATTTTGAAAATGGAGTGCAAAATTACATAATTTTTTGATAAATACAAATGTTTCACTAAAAATTCCTTATGTTTTTATCAACATTCAGATTGTATAAGTTTTCTAAGCATATTCAAAGCACTTAATGCTGCTTTCCTTATATTCCGTCCTCGATCTTCACCATGTAAAAATTTTTCAGTTATTACAGTTTTATTGTTGCATACCGCAATCCATATTGTTCCGATTGGTTTTTCAATACTTCCACCATCCGGGCCTGCTATTCCTGAAACTGCTATTGCATAATCTGTTTTTATTTTTTTTAATGCACCTTCTGCCATTTCAATTACAGTTTCTTTACTAACGGCTCCATATTTTTCAATAGTTAATGGTTTAACATCCAGCAAATCAATTTTAGTTTCATTGGAATAAGAAATAATGCTCCCTTTATAATAGGCAGAACTTCCTGCTATTGAAGTAATCAGGTGTGAAATATAGCCACCGGTACAACTTTCTGCAGTTGATAAAGTTTTTTTGTTTTCTATAAGTAATTCTCCAATTACTTTTTCCAAACTATCTTCATCATAACCAACTATCAAATCCGGAATTAGTAAATTTAATTTTTCAATTTCCTGATTGATTATCACTTCTAATTTTTCATTTTTTAATCCTTTGGCACTTAATCTCAACCTGATTAATCCAGGTTGTGGCAAGTAAGCAAGTTTAATGTTTTTGGGAAGTTTTTCTTCCCAATCTTTTATTAAATCTGCCAGAAATGATTCACCAATACCTTGTATATGAATAGTCTTATGTATTATTTGAAAATTAATATTTTTCGATAACTCAGGTATTATAAAATCAGAAATCATCGATTTCATTTCATAAGGAACACCAGGCATTGAAATTAATATTTTCCCATTTTTTTCAAACCACATTCCCGATGCAGTTCCATTTTTATTGGGTATAACAATACAATTATCAGGAACTTCTGCTTGCTTTCTGTTTAATTCTGTAACTTTAAATCCTCTTAATGCAAAAAGTTGTTCAACTCGTTTATAAGTTGCATCATCAAAAATCAGACTGCTGTTAAAATACTCACAGAGTGTATATTTGGTAATATCATCATTTGTAGGACCAAGGCCTCCAGTAATCAGAATTAGATCGGATCTTTCAAAAGCTTCATCAATGCATTGAATGATAGATTCTTTATCATCGGATATTATTGAAACTTTAACTATATCAATTCCTATCAAATTAAGTTGCTGAGCTATCCATGAAGCATTCGTGTTAATTACTTGTCCTATAAGTAATTCATCGCCAATATTTATTATTTCTGCGTGCATTTAAAACCCTTTTGATTGAATAATCCCAATTTCTTTTGGTGCAATACACATCACCGGAATTTCAGATATTCTTATCATTTCCTGTGCATTAGAATCCATAAAATATTCTATCCAACCCACTTCTTTTTGTGTCATAATCATAATCAAATCAATATCACCTTGTTCTTCTGCATATTTTAAAACAATTGGAATTAGTGTTTTTTCTGTATCAGTACTCTCAATTATTTCTGATTGACAACTAACTCCTCTTTCAGTTATATAGTTGTGAACCATATTTAGTTGAACATTTAATTTTGAAGCAATTTCCTTATCTCCTTTCGACCATAGCGCTGAAACAACTTTAATGGTCGCTCCGAAAATTTTTGCCATTTCAATTGCTTTTGTAACCTTTTGTCGTGTTTCTATTGTTAAATCGAGTGGAAGCAAAATACTTCTGCATCCATTTTCATGATGTATTCCATTTATTGTAATTACCGGACATTTAGCCCATCTTAATACTTTATGGGTATTTGCACCAATGGTTTTCTTTGCTTCTGATTCGCTATTTGTTCCCATTATAATAATATGAGAATCTGTCATTTCGGCAATTTCGACAATTTTTGATGGTATTTTTCCTTTTGCAATCATCGATTTTATTAAAATACCTGATTTATTACTGAACTGCTGAGCTATTTCATCCATTTTTAACTGTATAGTTTCAAGTACTTTGTCTTCTCCTTGAGAATCGGAAAATATTTTTGAAAATATTCCGGTTTCTTCATGAACATATAGGAGCATGATGTCGTGTTTCAGCAGTTTAGCCACATGGGTAGCTTGCTCGAGCGCAATTAGTGATTTTTGATTAAAATCAATAGGAACTAAAATGTTTTTAAGTTCTGACATTTTTTTTAATATTTAAGAGTTTATAACTAGATTATTTATTACTTTTGAAAAACAAACAAAGTTAATAATTAATTTGTTTTAATGATGACAAAAATAAAAGAATCAGAATTGATAATCAGCCCTGATGGAAGTATCTATCATTTGAAGTTGCATCCAGAAGATATTGCTGAAGATATTATTGTAGTTGGTGACCCAGGTAGAGTTCCGGAAATTTCCTCGTATTTCGATAAAATCGAATTTAAAGTCATGAATCGAGAATTATGTACTCATACCGGATATTATAATGGTAAAAGATTAAGTGTTTTATCTACAGGAATGGGTACTGATAATATCGATATTGTTATAAATGAATTGGATGCATTAGTAAATATTGATTTACAAAAGCGAGAACCAAAAGAAAAACACACTTCTCTGAATATTATTCGTTTAGGAACTTCAGGTGCATTACAAGGTGATTTACCCGTCGATTCATTTATGATGTCTGAGTATGGTTTAGGTTTGGATGGAATGTTACATTTTTACCTGAAATCAAAGGAGGTTTGTGATGAAGATATTGCAAATGCATTCATTAATCATACAAATTGGAGTACTAATTTACCTAAACCTTATGTAGTAAGAGGTTCTGAAATACTTATGGAAAAGTTGGGAAAAGGGTTTACTTCCGGAATTACAGCTACAGCTCCCGGTTTTTATGGACCTCAGGGGCGTCAGCTTAGATTGAAATTAGCTTATCCGGATATTAATGATAAAATTGAGACATTTAATTTTAATGGTCATCGAATTAATAACCTTGAGATGGAAACATCTGCTCTATATGGTTTAGGAGCAATGCTCGGACATCAAACTTTAACAATTTGTGTTTTAATTGCTAATCGTGTTTCAAAACAATTTAGTACAGATTATAAAAAACCTGTAAAAAAATTGGTTGAAACCATTTTGGATAGAATTTCAACTTAGTATTATATAAATAATTAAAAATTATATTTATATGGTTGATAATGAATTGAAAGCTTTGGTAAGTCTTCTTGATGAACCAAATGAGTTAAATTATATAAATATTCAAAATCGTATTTTTTCTTATGGAATTGAAATAATTCCTGTTTTAGAAGAAGTTTGGGAAAATTCTTTTGATGAACTAATTCAGGCTCGTGTTGAAAATTTAATACATACGATCAATTTTAATAATATTAAAGCTGAATTGGTCATTTGGCGTGAAAATGATAGTGAGAATTTGTTAAATGGGTTTATTTTGGTATCAAAATATCAATATCCTGATTTGAATATTGGTAATGTTATTGATAAAGTAAATCTAATAAAGAAAGATATGTGGTTGGAAATCAATTTAAACCTAACAGCTTTAGAACAAATTAAAGTGTTGAATCATGTTTTTTTTGATATACACAACTTTAAATCAAATAGAGATAATCCCAATTCATTTAATTTTTTGTTCATAAATAATTTGCTGGAAACCAAAAAAGGGACACCACTTTCATTAGGCGTTTTATATTTGATTTTAGCTCAAAGTCTTCATTTACCTATATATGGAGTTGATTTGCCTCAAAATTTTATACTTACCTATATTAAATCGAAAAAATCGATAACAAAACAGGATATATTATTCTATATCAATCCATTTAACAAAGGAATTGTATTTTCAATCAGAGAGATTGATTTGTTTTTAAAACAAATGAATTTAGATTATAATAATGATTATTATTTACCATGTACCAATAGCAAAATTTTAATTCTTATACTAAAAGCAATGAAATCTTCTTTTTTGAAAGATGTGGATAATAAAAGAACTGAAGAAGTTAGTAGCTTGATTAATATTCTATTGAAAATTTAATTATTTCTCTAATTCTTTAATTTTTTTCTCTAATTCATCTATTCTTTTTACTAGTTTCGGAAGGTTTTTAAAATGAACATATACTTTCTTATAGTCATTTGCATTGAATGCCGGTGAACCCAAAAGTATTTCTCCTTCTTTTTTAATTGATGAAGTAATACCCGATTGTGCAGCTATCTTAACATTATCAGCAATACTGATATGCCCAACAATTCCAACCTGACCACCAATCATACAATTATTGCCAATTTTCGTAGATCCTGCAATGCCACATAATGCAGCCATAACTGTGTTTTCTCCAATAACAACATTATGTCCTATTTGATTAAGATTGTCAATTTTAGAACCCTTTCTGATGATTGTAGAACCTAATGTAGCTCTGTCAATTGTTGCATTTGCTCCAATTTCAACATTGTCTTCAATAATAACATTCCCGATTTGTGCAACTTTTTGGTAATTATTATCAGCTTGTGGAGCAAAACCAAAGCCATCAGCTCCAATTACCACGCCTGCATGCAACATACAGTTTTTGCCAATCTCAATATCTGAGTAAATTTTAACGCCTTGATAAATAGTTGTGTTATCATCAATTTTTGTATTGTCACCAATATAAGCCTGTGGATATATCTTAACATTATTTCCAAGTATTACGTTTTCACCAATATATGCAAATTCACCAATGTAGTTGTTTGTTCCATAAACAGCACTATCAGAGATAAATGCTAATTGAGAAATGCCGGTTTTATTCATTTTTACCTGATTGTAAAATTCAAGTAAATTTGCAAATGCAGTATATGCATCATTTACCCTGATTAAAGTAGTTTTTATTGGTTGTTCGGCAACAAAATCATCATTCACTATAACTGCTGATGCCTCAGTTGTATATATAAATGGAGTATATAATTTATTGGCTAAAAATGACAAACTTCCTTCAGTACCTTCTTCAATTTTTGATAATTTAAAAATAGTAACTTCGGGATTTCCTTCAATTCTGCCTTTTAATGTATCGGCAATTTGTTGTGCGGTAAATTTCATTAATTGTATTTTTTGCAAAAGTAAAATTTATTTTTTGTTTTTTAATGCTTTTTTGTTTTTTTAAATACATAGATTTTTAATGTTTTTTAATATCAATGAGATAGATATCTTTCCTTTGGATAACATAAAATATGTTTTTTTACTTCTTTGTCCAAAAATGAGGCATTAAGTTGATCCGATGCTTCCGAGATGTCAATAATCGTATTGTTTTTTAGTAGGATATTGATATTATCTTGTTTGAAATCATAAGCACTGTTAACTACTTCATTTGTAAAAACAAAGTAATCTGCTTCTTCTTCATTAATGTTATAATGTTTTTTTATTTTATTTTTCAATTCTTTTATTTTATCAATGTTAAACGAATTATTTTGCATTTCAATTTGATATAAATTTCTGTTTACTAATGCTTTTGATAATTCTGATAAAATTTTATCCTGATGCGATTGCCATACTTTTATTGAAGTGAAGATGTCAAAATCATCTAATTTTGAAAAGCTATCAATAAGGTCATTGTTGTTATTAAAATCTTTTTGAGAAAAATTATTCTTTAAAAAAAATTGAAAAACTGGAGTTGCAAAAATTTCAATATGGTTTTGAGCCAGATATTTTGCTCTCTTTAATATTTTTATTAGTAATTGTTCTGCCGACAGTACTGTTTTGTGAAGATATACCTGCCAGTACATTAACCTTCTTGAAACTAAAAATTTTTCAATTGAATATATTCCTTTTATTTCAACTGCAAGCTTACCATCACAAACATTCAACATTTTAATAATTCGTTCAGTCCCAATAATTCCTTCCGAAACTCCAGTAAAAAAACTATCACGGGTTAAATAGTCAAGTCTATCCATATCCAGTTGACCTGTAACTAATTGATGTAAAAAATTTTTATGATATTTTCCCCTGAAAATTTCTAATGCCATTGTTATTTGTCCCTCAAAGATTTCATTTAATTTATTCATAAAAATTTCTGAAATCATTTCATGACTCATGTTTTCTACAATCGAATGCTCTAAAGCGTGAGAAAAAGGACCGTGTCCAATGTCATGAAGTAAAATTGCTATTTTTGCTGCTTGCGATTCTTCTTCGGTAATATCGTGTCCTTTTTGTTTTATAACTTCTATTGCGTTATGCATCAGAAACATACTTCCTAATGCATGGCTAAATCTTGTATGTAAAGCTCCAGGATAAACCAAGTGTGTTAATCCTAATTGTTTGATTCTTCGTAATCGTTGAAAATAGGGATGTTCAACAATATCAAAGATTAAATCTGAAGGGATATTTATAAATCCATAAACAGGGTCGTTAAGGATTTTTCTTTTATTTAATCTCTGATAATCCATTTATTAACCTTTTACTTTATTATTTTATTTAAAAATTCTTTGGCTGCGTCTTTATTCATTAAAAGATTCATCATTTTCAATTTTATATAATCTTCATGATAAAATCGATACCCTTTTGTATTTCCATCAAAACCACCACTTCCAGAATCTTTTATCAAAAACCAGTTTTTACCTTCAAAATTTTGAATTCCAACAATATGAATACAATGATCGTCTGTAGTTGTTTTGTTTTCTAATCGATACAAACGGGAATCTTCATCTATATATGCTGATGGTATATCAAATGTTGGAATTATAGCAACCTGAGTTTGGGCATTATATCCAGGTTCGGAAACATCGCCACATATAGCAATTGAAAAACCTTTTAAAATGGAATTTGTAAGTAATTTCATATAATCATTTAAAGATAAGTTGTAATAATCATCACATTTCCACCAGTTATCTGGTTCGTCCAACAAGCCTTTTTGATTATATTTTAATTCTTTTGTTGACATAAAACTAAAATAATTATCCGGATTAATTTGCAAAATAGTTGTAACATATTCCTTAGGTGTAACTGTTCTGTTCTCATAGCTAAATGATGTTGGAGGTTCTCCCATATAATGATTTAGAATACTTTTGATTGTTTCAACCACTGTGTTTTTATCCCATGCATTGTTATTTTTTACAGTTTGCAGATAGTTTTTCATTTCTTCATACATTTTGCTATGGTTATGAATAGTAGACGAAGGTTGACGACCCGTATAGCAATAGGAGGGAACAGCTCCGTATATTTTCATGATTTTTATTACTGCATTTGATTCAGAGCCTTCACCAAAAAACATATTTCCTCTGTTTTCAACAAAATATTTAGCTCTTTCAACATATTCCCAATAAACTGTAAACATTTCTGATAGTTTTACTTTTTTATTGTTTATCCTTTCAACTTCAGACTCTACAAATGATGTTCCTGCAAAACACCAGCATGTTCCTGTTAATCCTTGGTTTATTGGCTTATTATGCCATACTT
This sequence comes from uncultured Bacteroides sp., assembly GCA_964646395.1. Lineage (GTDB taxonomy): Bacteria > Bacteroidota > Bacteroidia > Bacteroidales > JACABE01 > JACABE01. Next base: position 22,200 of record CAZYEM010000010.1, on the reverse strand, counting down.
TTAAATATTTTGAAGTATCGGTAGGAAAGGAGTATTTTGAAAAATCTACTGAAAATGAAAGTTTTGGTTTTTCGTTTTCTGTATTGTTTTCTTTATCAATTGTTTTTAATATAACATTTTGATAATAACCCGCTTTTCTTTCATTATAAATTGCTTTATCCTTAATTTCGGGTTTTTGTGCAAAAATATTTGTAATTAGAAATACTAATACAAGGATATTTAAGAATATAAATTTTTTGTTCATATTGATTATTTGTTGTTTTTTAATTTTTTAATCTTCGCAAAATTACATTTGTAAGATTTCTCTGATCTACCGGTTTAGCAATATAGTCATCAAAACCTTCTTCTAAAAGGTTATCTTTATCACGTTCTAAAGCATAAGCTGTTTGTGCAATAAATGGGATTTTTTCATATATTTTCCACCGTTTTTTAACTTCTTTCATCAATGAAATTCCATCCCAAGGTTCAGGTAAATTAATGTCAAATAGCATAATGTCAAAATAACTACTTTTATTTGTCCATTCTTCTATTATTTTTAAGGTTTCTATTCCATCAATAGCAAATATTATATCTCCCATTGATTCAAGCATCTTCTTAAGTAACATTCGGTTAATTCTATCATCTTCTACGATAAAAATATTGAGTTTTCTATTTAATACAGAACTCGTTTTGGTAGTTATTTCTTTTTGAATTAAAATATTTTCATTAGACTGACTTACTTCAAAATAAATAGATACTGCAGTTCCATTTGCTTTTTCAGATTCTAATTCAATTCTTCCTCCCATAAGTTTAATTAATTTATTAACAAATGGTAATCCAAGCCCTGCTCCTTGAAATAATCTTGAATATCCTAAGCTTTCTTGTCGAAATGCTTCAAAAATAAAGGGTAAATATGCCTTGTCAATTCCAACTCCAGTATCTTTTATCCTAACAAACATTTCTTTCTGTGTGTCTGAATATTCACAACTTAGATTTATAAATCCTTTTTGTGTATATTTTATTGCATTGTCTAAAATGTTTGAAATAATACGTTTAAAAGCATTCTTATCGTTATTAATTATTATATTTTCGTTAATCTGGTAATTAAAGGTTAACCCTTTCTCTTGGGCTTTAAGTTTATAACCTGAGCAAATATCCTCGAGTTCGTTTTTAATTACAAATGTTGTTAATGTTAGTTCAAAATCATGAGCTTCTATTCGGCTGATATCAATAATATTGTTTAATAAATCCAATAATCTTTCTCCACTTTCTTTAATGTTATTAGCATATTCAAAAAGTTCATTGTTTTCTTTTAATGATAATTCTATTTCTAAAAGATTTGAGAATCCAATAATACCATTTAAGGGTGTTCTTATTTCATGACTCATATTAGCTAAAAAGGCATTTTTAAGATAATTTGCGTTTTCAGCTTTTATTAATGCTTTTTTCAGTTCAAAATCAAGGTTTTGTTTATATTCCAATATATTGCCTGTATTATTTAGATTTTCACCAATATCAAGAATTTCATTGTTTTGAACAATATTTGTATTTAATTTTTTAATTTCATCCAAAAAGATATTATTTTGTTTCTCTAATCTTCTTTTTTGGTTTATTAAAAAGATTATTGATATTATATAAAGAAGTAATAATATATAAAAAAGATAGAAATAAATCATACTTGTTTTTTATTTAATGTATCTTCAATAATATTGTGTAAATCGCTTGGTTTATAGGGTTTACTCAAATAATTATCCATTCCTGCTGCCATTATCCTTTCTCTATCTTTGTCAAGAGAATATGCTGTAACTGCAATGATTATTATTTTTTTACCAGTTTCTTTTTCTTTTTTCCTAATTGTTTTTGTTGCTTCTATTCCATCCATTACTGGCATTTGAATATCCATTAATATTACATCATATTGGTTTTTAATATAATAATCAACACCAATTTCTCCATTATCTGCTATTGTAATTGTATGACCTTTCCTTTTCAAAATAGACACAGCAACTTTTTGATTTATTAAATCATCTTCAACAAGCAAAATGTTAAGGTTTTCTTTCATACCCATTTATTTTTTAGCAACAATTAAATATTCTGATTTATTTAATCCAAATTTCACAATATCAATATTCCTGTCAATATCTGTTGGATAAAATATACTGACATTAAACTTACAACTTTGCAGGCGATCAGCAAAATCTTTTGCATAAATTCTATAATGATCCGACTGTCCAAAAAGTTGCCTTCGCTCTTCTGCTGTATTTGTCTTAACCTCATAGGTTTCATTAAGCTTTAACGAAATAGGTACTTGTAATATAGCGTAGCCAGTTGGTTTTAACACTCTGTAAAGTTCTTTAATTGCCTGATAATCATTTGGAATATGTTCTAAAACATGATTGCAAATGATAGCATCAAAGTAGTTGTCTTTAAAATTTAATTCCGTAATATCTAATTCTATTACATCCTTGGGGTAATGATATCCTTCTTCGTATTTATCTCCTTGATAATAACTTATGTTTTGTGAGTTCTTAAATATTTTTCTTAAGCTTTGTCTTGGTGCAATATGAAGTAAATTAATATTATCAGAAAAAATGTTGGTTTTTTTTGATAGATATAAATAAATTAGTCTTTCTCTATCAATAGAATAACATCTTGGGCATAAACAATTTTCTCTAATTCCACTTCCAATTACTTGATATTTCTCTAAAACTGCTTCTTCTTGTCCACATTTAAACATTTTTCTAAAACTGGTACTGCAATTTGGGCAATGGTATTTATTTCCTAAAAATAAAATACTAATAAAATATTGCATAATGATTTTCAAATTAAGTAAAAATGAAAAAGGAAGCATTTTAAGAAGTATTTTTTTCATTAGTAGTAAATTAAATAAAAATTAAATGTTTAATTAATAGTAAGTTAAGCTCTTTTGGCTCTTTCCCAATTTACTGATTGTGACTTTTTTATATATCTTTTAAATCCCAAGAAAACTGCCAGATTCATTATGAAAAAGTAATATGGTATAAAAAGAATCTTAACTTTAATTGCTTTATTCTCAAGATACCATCCTAATAGTGCTGATGAATAAAAAAGTAATTGAAGTATTAAAACTATATTAAAGAAGTTTATACTATTTATTCCTTCTGTGGCTGATATTATAATATTTAAAATTAATAAGATAGGTAAAAATAAGGGGGCAAGTGTCCATCTTAAAACTCTATGAGAAATATATTGAAATGACAAAATACCATATTTAAATGGATTTAACAATTCTCTTAGCCTAACAACAGATTGAATACCACCAGCAGCAATTCTAATTTTTCTTTTCAATTCTTCCTTAACGTTAGCTGAAGAAGTTTCGATAGCATAAGCATTTGGATTGTATTGGATTGTATATCCATCCATTGCAACTCTTAATGAAATAATGAAATCATCAAGTAATGTGTCTTTTTCAACTTCTCTATAAAGATTAGTTCTTATTGCAAATAATTCGCCTGCAGCTCCTACAACAGAGTATAATTCAGCATCCCATTTTTTTAATGTGGATTCATACTTCCAATATATTCCTTCACCAGCACCTGCTGCAACATCTGCATCTTTTTGATAAATACGCTTTTCACCTGATACGCAACCAACTTTTGGATTGCGAAATAAGTTTACAATTTCCTGAACCGATTCTTTTCCAAGCATGGTATTTCCATCTGAAAATATAACAATTGGTGTTTTTACGAATTGCATTCCTCTGTTCATTGCACCAATTTTTCCTCCTCTTGCATTTTCATGGTAAACCTCAAGACCTTCGTATTTTTTTAATATCTCAGGAGTTCCATCATCCGATCCATCAGTTACCCAAACATGATGAACTTTTTCTTTAGGATATTTCATCTCGAACGAATTACGAACTTTTGCGTCAACATAATCTTTTTCATTATATGCAGCTACAAAAAGAGTTACCTCAGGCTCATAATCCATGTTTTCAAGATATGGTTTACTAATTCCAAGAATTCTTTTTAACTTAATAAGGAAGAATAATAAAATTCCATAACCTAAATAGGCATAAAAGATAATAAAGAAGCCAATCCAGAAAATAATTTTTAATGTAATCATTTGTCAAAATTTGTTTAATTATTTATTGTCTTGATTATAATTTTTTTCAGTAACAACAAAATTCTTTGTAGCTCCTTTCATGTGGAGCATTGATAAAATCATGCTTATATAACCTTTCGGTAAAGATAATATAGCTATTAGTGTTTTTGTATTTATAAATCTTTTTGGAATTGATATCAAAAGAGATAAAAGTATTATTAAAAAACAAAAAAACCAAAGAAAAGCAAAAGAATAATTAAAGATTATCAGTATAATACTTATTAAGAAAGTAGTTCCTAATAAAAGAATTCTCGGTAATAAAAAATGTTGTAATGCTTTATCAAAAAAATCAATATTGCCTTTTAATAGTGCTTTTATTGAAACGAGAAAATGTAATTGTGCTTGCAAAAACTGATTTGCCAACCATCTTGAACGTTGCTTTACAAACGCATCAGATTTTTGTGTTTTTTCATCCAAAACTATAGCATCATCTAAATATTCGAAATGATAACCGTCTTTTAAAAAGTTAAATTCCAATTCTTTATCTTCTCCTGAGGTTTTAATTTCTTTCATGTATTTCTTGAAAAGATTGTATTCAAAAGCCATTGCAGAACCAATAAGTGCAGAAGATAAACCAATAGCTCTATGCCCTTTCCTGAATATATGATTGTTGATTTCTTCACTAATACCATCTAATAATGCAAAATTGGTATTGAAATTCTTAGCGGTTCTATGTCCTTGAACAATTTTATTTCCCAATGAAAAAGCTTGATTAATTTTAGTTAAAAAATCAGAATCCTGAATGATATTGTCTCCATCCAGAATTAAAATAACATCATAATCGGTTGGTAATTGGTTTAAAGCCATGTTTATAGCATTAGCTTTTGTCCGCTTGTCATTAATAATTTCTAAAAGTGTTAAAGGTAATTTTCTTAGTTTTTCTAATGTCACTTCTTTAAAAGAATCAGCTATTATTATCAATTCAAAATTTTTATAGTCTTGTTTTAAAGCAAATTCTGCAACACCAACAATTACATTATCTTCTTTATAGGCAGGAACCAAAATGCCAATTTTTCGTATTTTGTCAATTGATTCCGGATATTTTATGTTTTGGTAAAAATGTCCGGCAATTGCAAATATTATCAGATAAATTGCTGAAAATGCAAAATATGCAAAAAAAACAAATCCTAATATTTCTAAAAATAATATAATAAAGTTCATTTATGATTTATTAATTGAAATTATTTTTTCCCATTTTTTTAATTCTGAATTATATTGTTTTAGAATCCTTGCAGGATTTCCTCCAACAATAGAATAATCGGGTACATTTTTTGTAACAACACTTCCTCCTGCAATTACACAATGTTTTCCAATTTTAACACCTGCTACAATTACAGAATTGGCTCCTATCCAGGTTTCATCATCAACTTCAATTAAAGAAGTGGTTATACCTTGAGTACTTATTGGTAAAGATAAATCCTCATAACTGTGATTTAAGCCCGAAAGTACGATGTTTTGAGCCAGCATAATGTCATTACCGATTGTTACGGGTCCAATTATTGTACATCCAAGTCCAATTCGGGTTCTGTCACCAATATAAACATCGCCAACTCCATTGTTTACTGTAGTAAAATCCTCAATTGTTGAATTATTCCCAATCGAAAACTTATTGAACGGTAAAATATCCATTCTCGTCCGGGATCTTATTAATGAATGTTTACCTTTGTGATGAATAAAAGGATTAATAAACCATTTAACCCATAATCTTGGACGTGCTTGATTTCTGGGAATTAGCATCCAATGAATCAGATGTTTTAATTTTTTATTTGCTTTGATTTTTTCCTTGATTCCCATTGTTAATTGAATTATGAAATTTTCTCTAAAGCATTATAAATTTCTTTAACGCTATTTTCCCAGCTATGACTATGTGCAAAAGCTATCATGGCTTCTTTTTTATCCTGATTTTTATCCTGAATTGCCAATTCAGTATATTTTAAGTATTCTTCTTTATTATCAGCAAGATAAGTAAATTGTGAAAAAACACTCATTGCTTCTGTTTTTGTAGCAACTGTTGGTTTTCCCATTGCGAGATATTCATCTATTTTTCTTGGATAATTTCCTATAGTAACTTCATTTAAAATCTGTGGGTTTATGGCCACATCAAAAGCATAAAGATAGGATGGTAATTCTTCTGGATTTTTTCCTCCCAAAAAATAAACATTTTCCATTTTATGAAGACTTGAACTCTTAAAAGTTTCATCTTCCGGTCCTACAAGTACAATATTCCAATCTGGTTTTTTTTCTGCCAGATATTTTATAATAGTAATATCTAAACGTAATGAAACCAAAGCTCCAATATATCCGATAATTGGTTTCCCATTATCTTTAATATTTTTAATATCAGCAGGTATATCTGTTATAAGTTTTTCGTCAAAAATGCTTAAATCACAACCTTGTCCTACATAAAATGAATTTGGATTAAATTTTTGAGCTAAAGCAGTTAGATATGTTGAATTTCCACATACCAAATCGGCTTTTTTCATATAAGCTGCTTCAATTCTGATTCCTTGTTTCTTCCAAAAATCAACCGCTATCAAATTATCTCTTGTATAATAGATTTCTTTTTTGATGTTTAATAAGTCTTTTAAATAAAAACTCCTGAACATGTCACTATCATTAAATAAGATAATATTTTTAAAACCAAGTTCATCAATTGCTGATTGTATTTGTTTTGCTATTCTTTTATTATTAATTTTATTAAAGAAATCAAATAATGGATTTATATTCAAACGACTTATTGATTCCAACATACACTTTGGGTTGAATTCCCAAAAATTAGCATCAATTTTTGATAATTCCGGTAATTCGCCTTTAAGAACTTTTTTTCTTCTTATTGTTTTTATGTCATTTTTTTCCCTAATTGCTGTTAAGCGATCTAATGGTGCATTAACATATAAAACTCTGTTGTTTTTAGCAAATTCAATAGCTATATTTTTACAATTACTTCCAATTTCTACATCCCAGGGTTGCAAACCTGTAACAATAATATCCATTCCATTCATTTGTTTATTTTTTTATGTTTAGACTAGCAATTATTTTTTCTGATTGATTTCTTTGTATAGGTTCAGAACTTTTTCAGCCATTGATTTCCATGTAAATCTGGCAGCTTGTTTAAATCCTTTTTCAATTAAATCCAATTTGAATTTTTCATTTGAAAGTATTTTTAGTATTCCATCTGTAATTTCTTCTGGTTTAAATGGATCAATAATTAATGCTGCTTCATCTGCTATTTCGGGCATGGATGAAGTATTTGAAGTAATTACAGGTACACCGCAAGCCATAGCTTCGAGCATAGGAATCCCAAAACTTTCGCGTAAAGATGGATAAAGGAATATGGAACAAAGATTGTATATTGCTGGTAAATCAGTATTTATAACATATCCTGTTAAGTGAATATGTTCAGTTAATGATGCATCACCAATATCAGCAATTAATTTGTCAAGTTCAATTTTTTCATAATCTAACATTACTAATTTATAACCGTCTTTGTTTTGTTTATAAAACATTGATAATGCTTTTAATACACCTTTTGTGTTTTTCTTTGGATCTGTATTTCCCAAAAAGAAAAAGTATTTATCAGGAAGTTTATATTTTTCTTTAACTCTGATTAATTCATCATTATCAGTAATTTTTTTAAAATGTGAGCTAACACCATTATAAACAGCTTTTAATTTATTGCCGTCGAGTTTGAAAAAATCTGCTATTCTTCTTTTCTCAAATTCTGAAACAGTGATAATTCTTTTGCTGTTTTTAATGATTTTTGGAACGACAAATCTTCTATAAAGATTTCCGAATTTCTGATAAGAGGTTCCGCTACCATTAAGAATTTGCATATAAGATTTTTCCATGTAAATAATATCATGCAATGTAAGTACAAGTGGAATATTTATCGATAATGGTGCTGTGTTGCTTGTACAATGCAGTAAATCAATATTATCTGCTTTAGCTGCTCTAGGTAGTGAAATCTGTTCCCATTTTGGATAAAACCCACCTTCAATTAATCGAATTTTAAAATTTTCGGTTTCAATTAAACATTTATCATCTTCATCGGGACTAATATATATATAATATTGATTTTCTTTATCAATGAGTTGTAACTCTTTAATTAACTCAAGTGCAACCATATCCATGCCATGTTTTTTTGTTCTGAATAGTCGCTGTCCTTCAATTCCAATTTTCATATATACTATGCTTTAATGTTAATAATCTAATTCAAAAGCTATTATTTTGAAATAATGTATTAGTTAATAATGTTTTATATTTTTTAAAAATAAATTTATCTTGAATTATTTTATTTGTTAAAATTAATAAAAATCTTGTAAAGTTGTACCTTTTTTGTTATTAATAAATTGATCCCACCATATATTTAGTATTAATAAGTTGAAAAATTGAAATGATAAATCATATAATGTTTTGTTTATCATATTCTTATTTATAATTTCTTTCTCGAAATTATCAAAGAAATTAGTTAGAAAATCTAAATTAAATAAGCTTTTTGTTGCATCAGAATTAAGCATATAATTATATAATTTTTTCCTTAGATTAGCATCATACAAATAATTTGATTGATTGATGTGAAGAAAAAAATCAGATTTTAAAGTGCTGTTAATTATATTTTTGTGTTGATAAGGAATTTTTTTGCTTTTTTTTGAACTTGTTGAATTAATATTTATATTATAATTTAAAGGTATAGATTTCAGAAAGTTATATATATTATTATCAAGTAAAGGATAGCTAATCTGGATATTGAGATTTTGTGCTAATATTGACATTTGATATGTTTCAATTTCATTTAATGATTGTTTGATGTCAATAAAATAATTGTGCGAAATAAATGCATCTTCAAAACTATTTGAATAAAGAGGCAAAGAATTTTGATATTTATAGGAAAATGATTTAAATTTTGATTTAAAAAGTTTCGTTATTTGTTTCTTTGTAAAACCACATCTTCCAATAATATAAATATTTAAAATCCTGTTTATTAGAACTCTGAATTTGTATATATTTTTAAAATTATCAAAAAAATGAAAACTTAATATCCGCTTGATTAGTTTAAATATTTTTATTGTCCTGTTTTTTTTGAATCGAATATATTTAGAAATATTTGATGCATTCGTACCTAATAGATAATCTATTCCATTAAAATTAAGCAATATATCAGGATTGTCTTTTTTTATTTTTTCAAAAAAAAGGTAGTTGTGAATAATATTATAATCATTAAATGGTATTTCAAAACTTCGAATGATTTTAGGTAAGTTATTTATTTCATGATGTTTTATAAAGTCATTTTTATTATAATTAGATGATATATTTGTATTTTTCGATTTGAAAGGATAATTTTTTGTTATATTTTGAAAATCAATTAATTCAATGTTTTCATGATTTTTTTCTCTTATATCAATTGCATTTTGAACCAATGTATTAAATTTTTCATTTATTAAATCAAAAGATTCATCTTTATTATAGTTTTCTCTTGTAAAATCTTCAAAATCAAAAAGATTGCTTTCGATTACAGATGTTCCATGTTTGTATAATAAAAAGCTGCCTGCACGCATTTTCTTTACATATTTAATAGGACTTAGTGGCGATGGAATATAACCTAAACCTAAAAATGTTGCAATAGCTTCAATGTTTACTTCTTTTTTTAATTTAGAATATTCAAATAATAAATTTAAGGAATTTGAAAAATATTTTTCAGTATAAAAAATAGGTAAGCCACATCCGTGACGGTCTCTGCAAATTATTGTATCAAAGCGGGTTAATATAACAAAAGTGTATTCACCATTAATTTGTTTTATACTAGTAAAGTTAAAATTAAGGTAAAGATACAGAATAAGATCTGCGTCAGAAATTGCTTTATAATTATATTTTGTTTCAAGTTCTTGTTTATTATAAATTTTACCTGATAAAAATATTTTATTATCTTCGAAAGTAAATATTTCAATTTTAGAGTCGATGAGTATATTTTTATGGGCAATTAAATCTTCGTTACTATTATTTATTTCTTTTGTAGTATCAAATGCACCGATAATTCTATTCATAAAAAAACTTATTTATTATTTATTGAATGCTGGGTATGTATATAATTTTTATTTGCATTTTTTATTTTAAATAGAAGGATGAAAAGTGTAAAAAAGGCCTTCGGTATTGAGAATAAGGCATAAATGAATTTAACATTATAAAAATTCTTAGGTATTGAAAACCCAATTGTGGTTACTATCAACGTAAATATAAAAGTCCAGCATATTGAAATAAGCAATGGATTTATAAAGAAAGTAAAGCATGTAAATAAAAATGAAATGCCAAGCAGTAATACTCTTGGTAAAAAGAACATTTGCAACGCTTTATTGAAGTAATTTATATTTCCATTTACTATTAAATGACGGGTTGCATCTGGTAAAAATTTTTTAAAATAGTAGAATTGTGCTGATAGCCATCTTTTTCGTTGATTTGAAAATGACTTTGAGTTTTGTATTTTTTCATCATAAACATAAGCATTCTGCTCATATTCTATTTTTATATTATCTTTTAAAAGTTTTAATTCCAATTCTTTGTCAAAACCACCGATTGCATTTATGTTAGGCATTATTTGTTTAAATAGTTTAAAATCAATACCTATAGCAGAACCTATAAGTGCTGCTGATAAACCTAATGTTCGATGCCCTTTTCTGAATATATGATTATTAATTTCTTCACTGATTGCATCCAATATTGCAAAGGCTGTATTTTTGTTTTTTGCTGTTCTATGTCCTTGAATAACCTTTACTTCAGTTGACATTATTTGACCAATTTTAGTTAAAAAATCAGGCTCCATCAAGTTATCAGCATCAAGTATTATTCCTATATCAAATTGATTAACTTCATAGTTTTTTAATGCGAAATTAAGTGCTTTTGATTTTGTACTATTATCAAAATCAACTATTATTGTATCAATATCGTATTCATTTAATTTATTTATTGTTGCATCTTGCATTTTATCAGCTATAACACAAATACGAAAAAGGGGTTTTGGATAATTTTGTTTTAAAGCATCAGTAATTACATTAATAATTATTTCATCTTCTTTATAAGCTGGAATAAAAATAATAAATTTCTTATTTAATTGACTTTTTATTCTTACTATTTTATGATTAAATAATCCTGCAATAGCAAATAAAAATAGATAAACTACCGAAAAACCCATATAAATTATTAGTAACCATTGGATTATAGCAAAGATATAAAACATTGTGTTCATAAGCAAATAATTATAATTAGTTATAATTTGGGATTTTCGTAAATATCTTTATTAAATAAGTTTTTTAAATGCCAAATTACGGCACTAATATACGCATAAAATAAGTTAAATTTACCTTTTAGTAAAAATAAAAATGAATTTTTTGGAATCGCAACAAAAATTTGATAAAAGAGAGCAACAATAAAAGTGATTCCATGTATATTACGTCTTAAGTATAAAATTCTATTTCTATTGATATAGTATGTTTTAAGTGGACTTATTTTTCCCGTTGATTTTGATTCTTTATGGTAAACCAATGAGTTATGAATATAGTAAAGTGTATAGCCAGCTTTCTTTATTCTTTCCATCCAATCAAGTTCTTCGTAATAAAGAAAATAGATATAAGACATTAGTCCAATTTCCTTAATAATTTTAATAGGAATTATCATTGCTGCTCCATGAACACAATATGTTTCTTTATCTTTATCATATTGCCCCTTGTCTTCTTCCCAATATCCAATGGCATGATTTCTGATTGTATATTTATTAATAGGTTTTATGCCTGCAAATTGAATTTTTTCAGGTGTATGAAAAAATCGTATTTTAGGACTTATTGCTCCAATTTCGGGATTATTTTCAAATTTTTCAATAAGAGGTTCAAGAAAGTTTTTTGTTACAACACAATCATTATTGATTAGTAAGACGTATTCCCCTTTTGCTCTCATTATTCCTAAGTTATTACCTCCTGGAAATCCAACATTTATTTGAGACTCAATAAGAATAATACCGGGATATTTTTCTTTAATTATTCTGGGTTTATTCAGTGTTGAATTATTATCAACTACAATAATTTCTATATTTGGATATGATATTGAATTTAATGATTCAATTAATTCACATGTTATTTGTGGTGTATTATAATTAATTGTAATAATTGAGACTAAAGGAAAATTCTTTTTAGTTTTAACTTGTATTTTTTCATTCATAGGCAAATTCTAAAGCATCGGATTTTCATGGATTTTTGGATTAAACCAATTCTTAATAATCCAGGTAAATGCATTTACATAAGATTGTAAGCTCTTGAAATCAAGTTTAATAATATAAATAAGCGTATTTTTTGGAAAAGCAGCAAAAATTTGATAAAAAACAGCAAATAGAAGAGATAACCCTTTTACATGTCGTCTCATGTAAAGAAGTCGGGCTCTATTAATGTAAAAAGTTCTAAATGGACTTAGCCTTCCAGTTGATACTGATTCTTTATGGAAAATTAAAGAGTTATGAACATACCATATTTTATATCCAGCTTGTCTGATTCTATAACACCAATCCAATTCTTCATAATACAGGAAATATATATCAGCCATCATTCCAACTTTTTCAATAGCTTCTCTTCTTACCATCATAGCTGCACCATGAGCATAGGCCTGTTCTGTATCAGTATTATATTGACCATTGTCAACTTCCTCAAATCCAATTCCTTTGCTTCTGATAGTAAGTAAATTAATTGGAGTAATTCCGCAATATTGTAACAGTTGTGGAGGATCGAAAAATTTAATTTTAGGGCTTACAATTCCAATTTTAGGGTTGTTTTCCATTTTTAGTACCAAAGGTTCCAAAAAATCCGGACTTACTTCGGTGTCATTATTTAAAAGTAAAATATATTTCCCTTTTGCTTGTCTGATACCTAAATCATTACCACCTGGAAAACCAAGATTTTTTTTACTTTGAATAAAGATAATTTCAGGATAATTTTGCTTAATAATAGCCGGATCATCATTCGGAGAAGCATTATCAACAACTATTAATTCAATATTTGGATAAGTTGCTTTTCTCATGCTTTCCAACATAGCACAAGTTACCTCCGGATGATCATAATTAATTGAAATAATAGAAACTAATGGGAAATCTGATAAGTTATGTGAGTCTGTCATATTTAAATATTTGAATTTTTTTCATTTATTCTTTTTTCATCCTCTTCAAGCTTTAATGCTTTTTTATGTTGCAAATATCCTGCAAGGAAACCTATTGGAGTAAACAATAAAGCTGCAATTAATAAATCAACAATTACACCTTGCATTTTATTTTAATTTATTGGAATCTATTGTTTTATAATCTCCCTTTTGTTTTGTCAGGTATTCAGGAATTCTGGAAAGTTCTTTCCAGATTCGAATTAAAGTTGACACAAATAAATTACCATCTCTTGTCAATGATCTGTCAACTGTCCAAACTAATGATTTAGAAGACCTTACAGGTAAAACTTTTCCGTAATCCTTTAATTTCCAAGTCATATAACCATCTGATCCTCTTTTTAATGTTGTATTCCAGCCACCAATTTTATCGGCATATTCCTTTACAAATCCAAAACTTGCACCACCGGCACTTAATTCGGGTCTTTTAATCCCTCTGAGGTCGTGAATCCAATATTTTATTAGTTCATAAAGGGCAAACCCAATTCTAAATGTTTTATAGTTATGTGAGTAAAAAGCAACTCTTCCATAAACACCCGCTACACCATTATTATCAAGTTTTTTCATCATTTCCTCTAACCATGTAGGTGGATATATACAATCTGCATCGCCACACAAATAGAATTTGCCTTTTGCAACTTCCAAGGCTGCTTGTCTGGCTTTGGATATTCCTTTTTGTGGTTGCGAAAAAACTTTAACACCTGTTTTTTCCATAATTTCTTTCGTATTATCTGTTGAATTATTATCAACATAAATAAGTTCAAAAGAGTATTTTGACTTTTGATTAGCTAAGGAAGCAATTGAGCGTAATATGTTTTTCTCTTCATTATATGCTACAATACAAATTGAAACAGTTGGATTTTCAACATTATTTTTACTGATTACTTCATTAAGTTCATTAAAAATATTTTCAGGATAAAAAGATTCTTTGTTTTTTACAAACCAATACTTTTTCACCCAACCAGGAACTACAAAATTTGGAAACATAAATCAATTTTTTAATTATTTACAAATATAATACAAAATTTATTAAGAATTACTTTTCTCTTTTAATTCTTCAATTTGTTTATCAAGTTTAACCCCCAGAAATACATAAGCCATACTTGTGAAAACAATTAAATGTGTAGGAAACTGACCTAAAACCATATTCCCATAACTTGCACCTATAATGCCAAAAGTTCCACAATGTAAGGCACTTAACTTCCCAAAAAGTTCTTTATCCTTTATTCGAAACATTATAATATAGGAGCCTTTTCCAACAATATAAAATAAAATAAACAGGTGCAAATAAAGACCAATAATTCCACATTCGGCCCATATCATTACATACCAACTATCTGTTGCAATATTTGCGAGATAGCCATAAGGTACGAATTTTTGAGCCCTGTTTCCTGCATGCCCTACACCACCTCCTAATGGTCTGCTTTTTAAATATGCACCAAATGCCATTTGGTTTCTTAACCTTGTATTTAATGAAGCATCTTCGGTATCAAAACTACTTCGCATTCTATTTATCTGATAATTGCTATCACCAATTTTTGTGAATTTGAAAAATACAAAAGCAAGAATCATAAAAATCATTCCTATTGAAATGACTCTTACATTTTTTTTAAGAAATAAATATAAAAAGAAACCTGCAGCAGGAACAGCCATAGCACCTCTGGTGCCAGCAACGGCCATTCCGTAAAATCCCGATAATGATACAATAATCCAAAATATTTTTAATTTGAAATTAGTTGAATTTAAAGCTAATAATGCTCCAACTACTCCAATTTGTGCTTGGGACGCTCCAAACTGTCCAGCATCCGTAAAAAATGAAAAAACTCTTAATTTCCCCCATAACATATGAGTTACCGCTCCTCCCTCATCTAACCATTTTTGTTCCCATTGATCGGGTCCGATAATTAATTGCATTGCACCTTTTATGGATGCCAGCAGAGAAATTATTGCCCAGATGTATAAAAATGTATTTAGATTTTTAGGCTTATCATATATAAAATAAACCAATGGAATAATCAATAGCATATATAATGCAACCCCACGCATTGCAGAAAACCAGGCACCAATGCTTACTGCTTCCGGATTAGCAATTTCCATCACAATATATCCAAACCAAATTACAGTAAGATATATTAAATCATCTTTTAAAATTGTCCAGTCAATTTTTTTATAGAAATGCTGGAAAAAATAAGCAAGAAATATTATTGTAAGAAGGATATCCATAAAATATCCTAGTTTTATTGGTATATATCGGGTAATGCCCATAAGTACCAAATTTAGAATATATGCAAAAGTCATTCCTGTTGAAGGATTTATATATACCCTGTTTAAAAAAATCAATAGAAATGGTAATGCTATAAGGGCAAAAACAATATTTATCTGACTTTGAGAAAGTAAAAATCCAAATAAAACTGACATTAATGCAAAACCCAATATAGCAATAGGATTTGCCAATCTGGCAGAACCTGTTTTTTGCTCAAATGGGTTTTGAATTTCATTCATTTTATTGTTATTATCTTTTTTTGAATATTTTAGGAGCGTAAGTTATTATATAATCTCTATATAGCTTAAAACCATGAATAAATACATTTTTGTATGACACATCAACTTCTTCTCTAAGATATTTAAAGCCAATAACCAATCCTATTAATGTAAAAATAATGGAAGCTATTCCAACAAAAAGCAGTAAAGTAAGCACGCTAAAATCAGGAAATATTTTATGGATTACAAAAACAGCAATAAAATCGCCTATGATATTTGCAGCAGCCATATAAATAATTTTGTAGAAATTTTTCTGTGGTTTATTTAAACTGCTTAATGCTATTCCTGTAAATCTGTCAACAGGTAGCAACAAGCCATAAATGATTACTGCAATCATTACGTATGATAGTCCTTGAAGAGAATCTTTATATTTGCTGCCACCTAAAAATAGTATAAAATATTGATTAAAAAGTAATGCAAATATGGTAACTCCAATAAATAAAACGGTTATAGCTCCTGTATATTGATAAAAAATTCGTTTAAACTCTTCTTTATCTCCATCAATACTAGCTTTTGAAAGTTTTGGAAAAGCTGTTGCAGCAAAACTTCGCAATGGAATTTCTAGTAATTCAATGAATTTGAGTGGTATAGCATATAATGCAACTCCATAAGGACCTAAGAATGTACTAAATGAAATTATAAAATTATCAGCACTTTTTAGCAGACTACTTCCTATACTACTTGCCATTGAGTATTTTCCAAAATTTATTATCTGATTTATTTTTTCTCTGGAGATATAGCGTAAGTTTCTAATTCCAGTCCATTTTTTGTAAAGACAAAAGAATGATGTAAGAACATTCGTTATGATATAAATTAATACTACAATTGTTACATTGATTTGTTCTGCAAAAACATAAGCAACAAATAAGGATAAGAGAAATGATCCCAGATTGAAAAAGCGTATCCAGAATATTTTTTTGAAATCCATTTCAGCTTGTAAAATAGACCATGCATAATTCCATGGGAGATTCGCTATTGCAAAAACAGGATACCAATAAAAAAATATGTCATAACCATAGGATTTAATTGTTGTTGGAAATAGCAGAACAATGGTATAAAGGATTGCTGATATCGAGATAATTGTTATAAGTCCTACAAACCAGCTGGAGCCTAAAAAGTATTTTTTTCCATTATCGTCAATTGATGAAATATACCTTACTGTTGCTTCGCGAGTTAAGCCCATTCTTAACATATCTATTAAGGATGCGGGTGTTGTAAATAATACCCATTTCCCAAAGTCATCAATACTTAAAATCCGCATTAAAATTACAAAGGAAATTAACCCCATAACTGAGGTTGATAAATTGGCAGCTAATGATAAAAAGTTATTGCCTTTGATAATTTTTTTAATTAAACCTATCATATTAAATATATTATGGAAAAATCATCCTATTTTTTAATACTATGACGTTCGTAAAACTGAAAGTTGATAATTTTTTTAATTATTCTTCTTAATCTTGAACGTTTACGGGGTATTTCGCCAAGAATTGTTTCCATTAAATATAATTCCACTCCATTTAATATTGAAATTATTTTATTATTGGATATTTCTTTGTAAAGGTTCAACACATTATCATCGGCTTTATTCCAGCTTCTGTTTGCTCTGCAAACAATCATTGAATAATCTGCTTCTCTCACAATATCAGCAGGATATGAATTGTTTATTATCGAAGGAAATTCAATAAAAACATATTTGTAATTATTATAGTTATAAATATTATTTGCAAATAAAAATACATTTATATTACTGATTTCGAATAGGTTTTTGTCTAATTTATAACATTTGTTGTCTTTATTTTCCGAATTCGCTGATAAAGCTTCAAATTCTTCCGGTTTACAATAGTTAAGCAACAATACATTTTCTCCGAATTCCCTGAATTTATCAGCAATATATTGCATTATTGTTGTTTTCCCTTCAATATCTCTTGTACTAAAAACAAGTATAAAATAAGGTCTGTTTATATTTTTTTCGGTTGTTTTATTGATTTCAAATTTTAATGTTTGTGAAATTAATTCAATGGATCGGTTGGTAATAAAATCCATATTCACTTTTTTTGATTGCCTGTTACTTAAAAGTTGCGGGAAGATTCCGGCTAATTTCATTTTAAGTAATTCTTCTGCTCTGTTTGGTGTTTTTATTGTAGTATCAAAGTATTCGAGCAGAACTATAACAATAAGTACTAATACAAAGCCCAAAATAGCTGAAGCAGCAATAAGGATTTTCCTTTTTGAAGCTTTTGCACTTATTGGAAAATAAGGTGGATCCACAACTTTTAATGCAGAAGAAAGCTGAACATTTTGTTGTTTTAATTTTGCTAAGGTAAGACTATGAAGTAATTCAAGATATTCATTTTCAGTTACCCCAATTTTCCTCTCTATTCTTTTCAATGTTGCTCCCAATGGTGCAAAAATTGTATAAACACCACCAAATTCAGCTCTTCTTTTATTAAGAACATCTAAACTGGCTTTGCTTTCCTCTTTTTTAATGGTATTTACCAACCATTGAGCTAAAAGGTCTTTTAATGGAAGTCCTTCGCGGCTATGCCCATATAAATATAACTGATTTACATCATCTTCCAGTTGTTTTTGTATTGTTTCTCCTTCTTTTCTTAAAGGATTTAATTTTGGAATTTCTTTAGTAGATTCTTCGTTGTTATAAATTTCCGTTAATGATATTCTGGAATTTATAGCAGCAAGTTTGTTTCTTTTCTTTAATATCTCTTCACTTTTTAAGTAAATTTTATCTTTATCTGATAATTTTTTCTCTACTTCTGAAATTGCAGAAACTGAAGCAGCAAAATCCATTTGAAGTCTCTGTATATCAACATCCAATTCTTCTTTTCTTGATGCAATATATTTGGTTTGTTCGTAATAGTTTATTATTTTATTATCTTTATTGAAATTAAGCAATTCATCCTCAGATGATTTTAAATTATTACTCGTTCTGGCAACCTGTTCTTCAAAATATTTTACAACGTCATCAGTCTGTACTTCTTTTAATAATCGGTAATTTTCAGAAAAAGATTTCGTTATAAGAATCAGTGTTTGCATGCATATGCCAGGATCGCTATTGTTATAGCTTATTTCGACCAAATCACTACTTTGAACTCTTCTTACTGATATGGAAGATAATGCTTTGATACTATATTGCGGATGACTGTAATTTAATAATTCATATACAAAATTTACTTCATTCTTGTCTTTTAACTTCATTAAATTTTTAAAAGTCTGATCAAAGCTTTTTTTATTAACGAGCATTTTAACATTTTGAGGCACAATTTCCTGAAGTTCTCTAAAAGACTCATTGGTTAAATATATTGGTATAGGTTGATCCAACATTAGATTTTGTGCTAATAAGCTAACAGCAGCTTTTTCAAGCGTTTCTCTCGATTTAATTATGTTTATAAGATTATCAAATGCATTATTGGTTGCAAAAAAGTCAATTTTGTCATTTCCTTTTGATTCAATATTATAACCTGATGCAATTCCCGTATAAATAACAGTTAATGAGCTATATGATTTAGTTTCATGTCTTGTTAGATAAAATACCAATGCAGCCAATATTATTGGCACTATAAAAAGTGTCAAAATATTTTTGTTAATTAATCTAAGAAACTGAACTATATTCATTTATAATGTTATTCAATAAATTTTAAAGAAATAAATCTAATACCTGACAATTCTTGCAGCATTAAATATGCATTAATAAAATCGAATTTTGATTGTTCATATTGCATCATACTTTTAGCACTCATGTCTTTTAAACGAGCTAATTCTGTTAAGTTAATTTCTCCTTGTGCAAACTCTTTTTCAGCCATTTCTGCTTGTAATTTCGACTCAATCAAACTCTCATTTGTGATTCTGAATAATTTTTGTTTTAAAATAACATCGTTATACTGAAGTATTACTTGTTTCCTTAAAAAAAACTTTTCATTTTCTTTTTCATAATATGCTTGTTCGTAGCGATATTTATCAGCTTTTATTAAATTTTTACGGTCAAATAAATCATAAAGCGGAAGGCGTACGTATGCACCTACACTATACCTGTTTGTTGTTTGAACTGAAGTATTTAATGCTTGATTTCCAGATGTATTATTAATGGAATAGTAATCAGCTGTTCCATAATTATAATATGTTTCCAACCCAATATTTTTCAACCATAAATTACTTGTCGATTTTATACTTGTTTTTTTATAAGACATATCAGCCTCTCTTGATTTTACAAGAGCTGAGTTTTCATAAGCAGAATCAATCAGAACAGCTAAAGGAGGTATAATTTCAGCAATATCTTTAAGAATAAAATTTACAGACTTTTCGGGTTCAACTTTCTGACAATAAATAGTATTTGAAAAACAAACACTTATTATCAAAAAAAAGATATGAAAATATTTTTTTTTAGTTGAAACAGCCATATTTATTAAACATTTTCTTTTTGAATAAATATTGAAAAAGTTCTGATAATTAGTTTTATATCTCCCCAGAACGAATTATGATCAGCATATTCATTATCCAATCTAAATCTTTCTTCTTCTGACATAAAACCACCTCTTCCTCTTAATTCCACTTGCCATAGACCAGTTAGTCCTGCGTCTGCCTGAAAACGTTTGCCCCATCCTTGTTTTGTTATTGCTTCAGCTTCAGATTGTGGCAAAGGTCTATTGCCTACTATAGACATATCACCCTTTATTATATTTATTAATTGAGGTAATTCATCAATACTTGTATTTCTAATAATTTTGCCAACTTTTGTAATTCTAGGATCTCCTACAATTTTCAGAAATGCTTTCCTCGCTTTATTTTTCTTATAATAAAGGGTTTGACATATTTCTCCAAAATCAGAAATCATAATTGGAGAACAGGTTTCTCCATTTTTAAGTTTTGCACATTCAAGGCAAGTATCCTCAACTTCATCATTTTGCGAATATGCATTTAAATGTTCCAACTCTTTCAGTCTTTTGTCAGCATCCGGATACATTGATCTGAATTTATAAAAATCAAATGTTTTGTAATTTGCTCCAACTCTTTTTGAAATATAATATACTTTCCCTTTTGATTCCAAACGTATTGCAATTGCTACCATTATCAACAATGGAGATAAGCAAAGCAAGGCACCTCCTGCCATTATAATATCAAAAACTCTTTTTATTGTTTTGGTCTTATGGGGAATAATTTTTAGAGTTGTGATATTTATTTTTGATTCCTTTACATCTTTTTTATAATCTATTAAAAAAGATATTCTTTCTTTTAAGTTTTCAATATTTAATGGAAGTGAATAATAATCATCAATTCCTTTTTTTAAGGTTTGTAAACGGATATTAGAATCAAACTTATTGGTAATTAATATAAATGGAGTAAATTTATAAATACCAAGATCCTGTAATTCCTTGAAAAAATGATAGGCATTCATACCTGATAAATAAATATCACATAATATTGCATCAATTGATGGGCATTCGTTCGAATTAAAGTCATTCACATTTTCTTTAAAAACCTTAAAATGATTATTGGTTAAGAAATTAATTGCTAAAAGACCATTTTCTTTTGATATTAATTCAAAATTTTCATTTAAAGTTAATTGTGAAATTAATTGCTGATCGTTGCCAACATATAAAACCTTTAGTTTTTTTAAAGTTTCATTATTCATATTGTCAGTCATTTAATTGCCTCTTCTTTCCAGATAAATATCCCTTGATTGCAATCTGCGCTTTATTCTTGCTATAATTTCTTTTGGGTTAAATGGTTTAATTACATAGTCATCGGCACCCATTTCGAAACACTTGATTTTATCTTTACTTTCTTCTTTACCGGATAGCATTAAAAGTGGTATATCGTCAAAAAAACCACTGCTTCTCACCTTTTTTATAAACTCAAACCCATCCATTACCGGCATTTCAATATCGCATATTATTAAATCAGGCAAATTACCAATCTGCATCCAGTATAAAGCTTCTTTTCCATTACTCATTGTTGTAACTTCAAAATCCTTACTGAAAGTATTTTCAATAATAAATCTTATGCTTTTCTCATCGTCAATCGCTAATATTTTTTTCATTGAGTGTAAAGTTTTATTTTAAAAATCTAATTACTGATATTCAAAAGCAATAAATAATCCAATTTAACAAAAATAGTAAAAATACTTAATTTAAATACTAAAAAAATAAAAAATAATAAACAAAAATTAGTTAATAAACTTTTTATTATTTATAATCTATAAGTTTTTGAATTTCAATAATTTCATCTCTGTATTTTGCAGCTTGGATAAAATCCAATTCCTTAACAGCTTTATTCATTTCTGTTTTTAATTTTAGTAAGGATTTTTGTAATTGGTTTTTATTCATGTACTTCAATATAGGT
>CAZYEM010000009.1:33268-35331 GCA_964646395.1 uncultured Bacteroides sp. | reverse complement strand
ATTCCGATAATTGTTAAAGGTATATTGAAACAAAGAGCAATAATACCAACTGGTAAATCCAGAAGATAATGTAATACGATTGCCAAACCATAAATACCACCGGGTACAATTTTATAGGGAGTAATAAAGAAAACATATCCCAAAGCTACAGCAAATGTTCCCAAAGTGATTAAACTGTATGCTTTAAACCATTTTTTTGAAAAAATCTTTTCGTTCTGAACAAATGCCATTTTATCAATATTAACTTGTTACTTTATCTTCTAGTGATTTGAATCCCTTACCCAAAATTTCATTAGCATCCATAACCGTCAAAAATGCATTAGGATCAATTTGATGGATAAATTCTTCCAACATAGCTAATTCCCTTCGACTTACCACAGTAAAAATGATTTTTTTTTCGGCATTGTTAAACATACCATTTCCATTAATAAAAGTTCCCCCACGATTTAAATCATTTAATATTTTACTACTTATTTCCTCATACTTATCGGATATTATGAACAAAGTTTTATCATAACTAACACCTTCCAATACAATATCAATAACTTTACCTGTAATAAAAATAACAATCCATGAGTATAAAGGAATTTTCCAATCCCTGAATATAATTAATCCAAATAAAACAATTATTGAATCCACATAAATCATTAGCTGACCCAAAGGCATACGTGTATATTTAGCTGCAATCATTGCAATAATATCAGAACCGCCTGAAGTTGCTTTTGCTTTAAAAATAAGACCTAATCCAAAACCGATTAAAACACCGGCAAATACACTTGCAAGCAGGATATCATTGCTTAAATCAATAGAACCACCAAGCATTGTTTTTGGATCTTCGCCTACTAAAAAAGTTAGTAAATCCATTAATAATGATGTTAAAACCATTCCAACAACAGTTTTTATACCAAATCGGGGGCCTAAAACTTTAACCCCAATCAATGTTAATGGAATATTTAATGCTAACCCAAATAATCCAATTGGAATTTGAGGTATTAAATAATGAACAACAATACCTATACCATAAACGCCTCCTGGAACAATATGATATGGATTTATAAAAAAAACAAAACCAGCTGCTAAAATGAACGAGCCAATAATTATTAAACTGTAAGCAATAAACCATTGCCTCGAAAATAATTTTTCTTTTGTGATGAATGCCATACTCTTGAATTTTTAGTTATTTTTCTGAAAATCAGTATTATTTTTTGAAGATTATTATTGTATAAAAAGTTTGCAAAATTATAAATTTAAAAAGACTTATTGAAGGAAATATTATATATATTTAAAAAATTGAAAGAATTTTTAAATTTCTTTATTTAGAATGATTCTTTTTAGCGAAACATTCATTTTTTTAAGCATTTTTAATATTATTTTTTTTACTTTTGCGTTATCAAATTATAAGAAAGTAATGAATGACGGTTGCTAATTCATAATAATTATGCATAAGTCTGAAAAACAATAATATATAAATGCAAGTTAGGTTTAATATTGCGAATAAACATTTATTTAACATTAATATTTTTGCTAGTGTTGAGAATTATTCGTTATTTTACAACTTTATTTGCGAGCTTATAAATAAATCTGTTTATTATGAGAAGTAAAATTTTTACGCTTTTACTGCTTTTACTGGGGATTAATAGTATAATTTTTGCCCAGCAAGAAGCTCAGTTCAGCCAGTTTATGTTTAATACAATGGCATTTAACCCCGGATATGCAGGGAGTAATAATGCTATTTGTTTAAACACGTTTGCACGTCAGCAATGGTTGGGGTTTAAAGATCCGGATGGATCAAATACAGCTCCTCAAACCTTTTTATTTTCAATAGATGCACCAATAAAATTTCTTCATGGAGGTTTAGGTGCTGTAATCAGTAAGGATAAAATTGGGTTTGAAGATAATACTAATGTAAGACTGGCATATTCGTATATAGTTAATTTAGGAAGTGGTTTCCTTGGCATTGGTGCTGAAGCTGCTTTTTTAGATAAAAAAATAGATTATAGTAAATTTAAACCAATTGATCCAGGAGATCCTGTTTTAAATGGAAAAGCAAAAGAAAGTAATTT
>CAZYEM010000009.1:0-33168 GCA_964646395.1 uncultured Bacteroides sp. | reverse complement strand
GCACAATATGATATTGCTGCTATTTTGAAATATGAAAACAGGTTTTGGGGAGGATTAAGTTATAGAGTTCAGGATGCAGCAACAATTCTTATAGGTGTAAACTGGAAAAATTTTAAATTTGGTTATTCTTATGATTTAACAACATCAAATATGGGTGGATCAGGAAAAAGCAGTGGTTCTCATGAATTATTTCTTAGATATTGCTTTAAAATTGAAATACCTAAAACATTTAAAAGTTATAAAAATACAAGGTACTTATAATAAAATTGAAACAATAAGAAAAAAAATTCGTTAAATCAATTCAATTAAAAAATAAGAAAACGAACAATATAATCGTTATGAATTATAAATCGAAATCCAATATGAAAAACGTCCTTTTTTATTTAACTGTTATTTTATTGCTTGCAAGCTGTGGCAATTCGGGTAATGGGGAATTAATCGGTGTTCAAGACAGACCGAGGTTTTATCAACCTGATCCTTACGGAACATTATTTATTCCATTAGGTTCCTATACTATGGGAGCTGGAGATCAAGACATTTTCTATGCAAATGTTTATCAGTCAAAAACAGTTACTGTTCCATCTTTTTATATGGATGAAACCGAAATAACCAATAATGAGTATCGTCAGTTTGTAAATTGGGTAAGAGATTCAATTGCACATAATTTATTAGGTGAAGGTGGCGTTGCCGATCATTTAATAGATCAGGACGAAAATGGAGAGCCAATTGATCCTCCTATGATTGATTGGGATACAGATATCGAATGGGATCTTCCTGAAAACAAGGAATTTTTAGAAGATATGTATCTTCCTGAGCACGAAAGGTTCTATAGAAGAAAACAAATAGATACCCGTAAATTGAATTTCATTTATTATTGGATTGATTTACAGGCAGCTGCTCAGAAAGATTATGCTTTACCTGGCAATTCTGAAGCTGGTTCATTAATGAATCGTCCTCAAGGTTTAAAAGATCGTTCTGTTTACATAAGAAAAGAAGTTATAAATGTATATCCTGATACCTTGTGTTGGATACATGATTTCACCTATTCATTTAATGAACCAATGACAAAATCATATTTTTGGCATCCGGTTTATGATCATTATCCTGTTGTTGGTGTTAGCTGGAAACAAGCTAAAGCATTTTGTGTATGGAGAACCAATTTAATGAATGGATTTTTAGAAAATAATGATGAACCTTGGGTAAATGATTTTAGATTACCAAATGAAACAGAATGGGAATGGGCTGCAAGAGGTGGAGCTACATTAAGTCCATATCCTTGGGGAGGTCCTTATATTAGAAATAGTAATGGTTGTTTCTTAGGAAATTACAAACCATTAAGAGGTAATTATATTGATGATGGTGGTCCTCAAACATTAATTGTTGGTCATTATGCTCCAAATGATTTTGGATTATATGATATGGCAGGAAATGTTAGCGAATGGTGTGCTGATGCTTTTGATGAATCAGCGTATAATTTTGCCCACGATTTTAATATGTATTATAATTATGATGCCAAAGAAAATGATCAGGCAGTAATGAAACGCAAGGTTGTAAGAGGTGGCTCATGGAAAGATATAGGTTACTTTATGCAAGTAACAGCCAGACAATATGAATATCAAGATACAGGAAAATCCTATATTGGATTTAGATGTGTTCAATCTTATTTAGGACGTAAAAAAGGCGATAGTCCTAAAACATCTTCAAATGTTTATAATTAAAAATCAAATTATAAAATCAATTTTCAAAATAATTAATAATCAATTAATCAACTTAATCAAATTTTATTTTAATAGTTATGGGTATAAGTAATATTGTAAGAAGTAAAGGCTACAAACAATTCATGGCCAAACTTTATGGTATCGGAGCTTCTATTGTTATTATCGGAGCATTATTTAAAATTAATCACTATCCTTTTGCAAACGAAATGCTTATCGTAGGTTTAGGAACAGAAGCTATTATTTTCTTTTTCTCAGCTTTTGAACCTTTACATGTAGAGTATGACTGGAGTTTAGTATATCCTGAATTAGGAGGTATGCTTGAATCTGATCATAAAAAAGAAAAAACTAAAAAAAGTAGTTTGACTGTAACTCAGGAACTTGACAAAATGTTAGCTGATGCAAAAATTGGTCCAGAATTAATAGATAGTTTAGGTAAAGGATTACGAAATTTGTCTGAAACAGCATCTTCTTTAGTTACTGTAACGGATGCAGCAAAAGTATCTGAATCTTATGCGACTACATTAAAAACTTCTGCAGAGAAATTAGCTTCATTAAATTCAATTTATGAAATGCAGTTAAAAGCAGCTACTTCTCACATGGAAACAACTGCTAAAGTTCAAACGAATATGGAACAGTTTGTAGGTCAATTGGAAGAATCGTATCAAAATACTGTTAAATATAAAGAACAAGTAGATTCTATTACAAAGAAAGTTACTCAATTAAATAATGTTTACGGAAATATGCTTTCAGCAATGAGCATAGGAAACAAGTAGTTAATAACAAATACATTAAATAACTAATTTAAGCATTAAGATATGGGAGCAACAAATTGTCCGGAAACGCCGAGACAACGAATGATAGGCATGATGTACCTTGTATTAACTGCATTATTAGCTTTGAATGTTTCAGTTGAAATTATCAACGCCTTCATTATTGTAAATGAAAGTATGGAAACAACCAATGTTAATTTTGGCAAGAAAATCGATGGTACTTATGCAGGTTTTGAAAAAGCTTATATCGGAAATCCCGGTAAAGTTAAAGAAAACTACGATAAAGCACAATTAGCGAGAAAATATTCATTGGAAATGGTTAATTATATTAATAGCTTAAAGTATGAATTAATATCCAAAACAGAAGATATTAGCATAGATGAAGCAAAAAAAATGAATATTAAGGAAATAAAGCGTAAAGATAATTACGATACACCAACGACTTTTTTTATAGGAGATTCTCAGGATGGTTCTGCAGGAAAATCTAAAGAATTAAAAGATAAAATTGTTGAATATCGTAAAAAAATGCTTGACCTCGTAAATCCTGAATACAGAGCGAAGCTTGATAAGAGTTTAGGTCTTAAAACAGATGAAAAATATGAAGATAAAGATGGTAAGGATCAAAATTGGGAAATGCATAATTTTTATCATACCATTATTGTAGCAACTGTTACAATTCTGAATAAAACGATTGCAGAGGTTTTAAATACTGAATTTGATATAGTTAATCAGTTATTTGCTGCTGTTAGTGATAAAGATTTTACTTTTGATAAAATCGGGGCTAAAGTTATTCCTGTTTCTAATTATGTATTATTAGGAGATCAGTATCAAGCTGAAATTTTTGTTGCAGCTTATGATACCAAATCAAAGATTTCTGCTGATATTAACGGTGCCACAGTTCAAGGAGATAGTGGTAAAGTTACTTACAAAGTAGGTGCAAGTGCAGAAGGTTTAAAAACATATAAAGGACAGATAAATGTTAGTACGCCATTTGGTATTCAAACACATCCATTTGAAGGTGAATATATAGTTGCTAAACCAAGTGCTACAGTTTCAGCGGATAAAATGAATGTTTTTTATATTGGTGTTGAAAATCCTGTTACAGTTTCTGTTCCTGGAGTTGCAAATGAAAAAGTAAAACCTCAGATTTCAGGGGGAAGCCTGATTAATAAAGGTGGTGGTAAGTATATTGTAAATGTTACAAAAGGTACACCTGGAGCAAAAGCAATTATTACGATAAATGCAGATTTTGATGGTAAGCAAAGAGCTATGGGGAAATCAGAATTTCGTGTAAAAACAGTTCCAAATCCTGTACCTCAGATTGGAGGAATTTCTGAAGGGTTTATTGATAAAGCAAAATTAGCTTCAGCAGGTGGTATTGTTGCAAAGTTAATCGATTTTGATTTCGATCTGACAATGGTTGTAACATCATTTACAATGCAAACTACTAAAGCTGGCGATTTATCTCCTAAATTATTATCAAAAGGAAATAAATTTACACCTGAAATGATGTCTTTGTTAAATCAAGCAAAACGTGGACAGAAATTCTGGTTTGAAAATATTACAGCAAAAGCTCCGGATGGTAACAGAAGATTGTCATCTGTAAACTTGACAATAAAATAGTATAATAATATCTAAGTAAGAATTTTTATAGGATTCATAATTTAAATTATATTTTCAAATGAAAAAAGTAATTTTAATAGTATTGTTAGTTTTTAATTTAGGAATAACAATCGATGCATTTTCACAGGTATTCGATAGTCCACCCAGAGATGGTGCATGGGATAAGAATAATACCAGAGATCGCAAGCCTGTACCTTATACACCTATAAGAGAGGCTGATGTTTCGTGGTACACAAAAGTATGGAGAGTAATTGATTTCAGAGAAAAGATGAATCAACCTTTTTATTATCCTGATGAATCAATCAGAGATAGAGTTAGCTTTATGCAAATGATTATGAATGGATTGAAAGAAGGATCACTTACAGCTTACGATTCTGATGAGTTTACAAAACCTTTATCTTTTGAGGAAATGATAGCTCAATTTGAAAGATCTGATTCTACTCAATTTGAGGATCTTGATAATCCAGGTGTAATGATTGATACTGTTATTAAAAAAACGTTGGATCCTACAGATGTTAAACAACTTAGACTTAAAGAAGTTTGGTTCTTCGATAAACAACGATCCGTTCAGGATGTGCGAATTTTGGGTTTCTGCCCACTTATGCAGGATAGAGATGATAAAGGTGACTTAAAACCAGGTTTTATGCCTATGTTTTGGATCTATTTTCCTGATGCACGTCCAATTTTTGCTAAAACTGAATTATTTAATCCTAAAAATGGTGCTGAAAGACGATCTTATGATGATATTTTTATAAAAAGATATTTTCAAAGTTATATAATTAAAGAAGATAATACATATAACAGAATGATTTCAGCTTATAAAACCGGTTTAGATGCTCTTTTGGAGGCAGAAACAGTTAAAGAAAAAATATTCTCTTTAGAACATGATCTTTGGGAATTTTAAAAAAAAAAGTCCGGTTAATTAACCGGACTTTTTTTTTATTCATAAATATCATAAATACTTTCTTATTAAATCATATAAGTTTTTTAGTGATATTGGTTTATAAAGAATTTCATCACAGTTGTATTTTTTTGTAATAATTGTATCATCCATATCAGAGAATGCTGTTTGTGCAATTATAATCTGATTTGGATTTCTTTCTTTAATTAGTTTAGCTGCAGTAGCCCCATCCATAAGTGGCATATTAATATCCATAAGAATTAAATCAACATTATGCTTAAAAGAAATATCTAATGCTTGTTTTCCATTTTTAGCCCATAATATTTTTGCTTTAGTCTTTTTTAAAGCAACTTCAAGTAATAAATAATTAGATTCAATGTCTTCTGCAATTAAGATAGTTTTGTCTGAGTAATCAAGTTGTAAAGGCGCATATTTAGATTTATCTTCTAAAAAAGCTGTATTCTTTTTAAAAGGAATTTTAATAAAGAAAGTTGAACCTTTGTTTTCCAGTGAGTCAAACCATATTTCACCTTTTAGTATTTCAATAATTTTTTTTGAAATAGTAAGTCCCAAGCCTAAACCTTGATGAACTCTAATGTTGCTTTCATGAGCCTGTCTGAAACTATTAAAAATAATACCTTTTTTATCTTCAGGAATACCAATTCCAGTATCCTTTACAAATATAATTAATTCATTATTATTTACTTCATAACCAAATTCTATTTTGCCTTCATCTGTAAATTTTAATGCATTGTTTAATAAATTATTAAGTATTTGCTTTAATTTACTAAAATCTGAAATAATTTTTAAATCTTTTTCAGGATTTATTAGTTTTAATTCAATATTGTTTTTATTATTCTCAGATTTTGCTTTATTGTAATAGTCATATAAATCAATAAATAATTCATTAATTGAAAATTCATTATTAAAAACTTCAATAGTACCAGTTTCAAAGCGTGAAATATCTATAATATTTGTTATAATGTTTAATAAATCAACTGTTCTGTTGCTAATAATATCAATATATTCATCACGTTCTTCATTTGAAAGTGAATTGTCTTTTAAAAGGTTTGAAAATCCAATAATAGCATTCATTGGAGTTCTTACTTCATGCGACATATTTGAAAGAAAGACTGTTTTTAATCTATCCGATTCTTCAGCTTTTTCTTTGGCTTTTATAAGTTTTTCTTCATACTGTTTCTGAGCAATTGCAAGTGCAATTTGATCTGAAACAAATTCCAATAAATGAAGATCTTTTTTTGAATATAGATTTTTATTTGTATAACTCTGAACAACAATAATTCCAAATACTGTTTCATTAGATTTTAAAGGTACTCCTAACCAAATTTTTGATGGACTTCCAATCAAATGAATCAATCCTTTTTGTTCTAATTTGTCAATATCTTTCTCTGTAGCAAATAATGGTTTCTTTGACCGAATTACATATCCACTTAATGTATTTTCAATTGGAACTTCGTCAAAACGATCTTTATCATCTGCCATAAATGGTAATGAAAGAGTTTCGTTTTTATTATTATAAAAGCCTACAAAAAAGTTTGTAGTATCAATAATTTCACTTAAGTATTTTTGAATTTCCTGAATAAGTTGTGTTATACTTTGAGATGTTAATGTAGAATTTGAAATTTTATACAGAGTTTCCTGTATTAATTCGGCATTTTTTCGTTCAGTAATATCAGTAATAAAACCTTCAATATATTGTAGTTCATCATAAGAATCAAATATTCCAATTGCTTGTTCAAAAACCCATTTTATCTTATTTTCAGAAGTGATAATTCTATATTGTAGCTGATAGTTTACTTTTGTCTTTAATCCAATCTGTGCATTTTCCCATACTTGTTGTTTATCTTCATCAAAAATAATATCATTATAAGCTATTTTATTATTGTTAATGAGATCTTCACATTCATATCCTGTTAATTCTTTAGCACCTTCATTTACAAAAATCATTGTCCAATCCTTATCATTTAAACAACGATAAACCATTCCAGGAAGATTTGACATTAAAGTTGATAACATTTTTTGATTCTGAATTAATTCAGCTTCTAGTTTTTTTGTTAAAGTGATATCTTCTTTTATTGCTAAAAAATTAATTAATTCTCCTTTATTATTTTTAATTGGAGTGATAACTGCAGATTCCCAATATATTTCACCTTTTTTATTTTTGTTACAAAAGACACCTTTCCAATTTTTTCCAGATAATATTGTATCCCATAGTTCTTTATATTCTTCTTTCGTTCTGAAGTTTGTTTTAAGTATTCTTGGGTTTTTGCCTAAAACTTCTTCATAAGAATAACCTGAAATGTCAATAAATTTTTTATTAACATATTCAATATTTCCCTTAATATCAGTTATTATAACAGAATTTGCACTTTGTTCAACAGCAAACGATAGTTTTTGTATTTGTTTTTTCATACTTTAAAATTAAAGAGTTTACTAAATTACAATATTTAATTTATAATAATGAAAAAATCAATTAAAAAGATTAGTTTTTTTATTTTTGCAATTGTGTTCTTCTTTTAATTCCAATTACATTTGGCATTTTTCGAAATTCGGAATTTTTATCATGTGCAAATGTTCTGCTTACATAACTGCCTATTTTCTCAATAATTATTTCTCCGTTATTTATATATAATGAAGATTCCGGACCTCCTTCCAAATACATTGCTGTTTGAATCTGTACAGGAATTTTTAATAAAAAACTTGAAAATTCATTTGGTGTAAATGGAGAACGTGTAAAAATAAACAATACATTTCCTTGATTATCGGTTGCTAACACAACCATGCTTGATCGCATTTTATATTTCTGTTTCCATAACATTAGTTTTCTATTATTATCAATCATACGCATGGATTGAGTAAAGGAATTATATTTTCCTTTATAACTATTCCAATTTTCATTTTCCATGTCTATAATTTTAAAAGGTGGTAATGTTTTATCAAGAGAATTAAAAGCAGCCATTGCTTTATAGTTTTCTTTAATGTCAGGATTATTAATATGATCAAAATCCTTCATATAGCCAACATTACTGATTTTGCTTTTCCCACCATACATTCCTGCATTTATTGCAGCAATTAATCCTTCCATTTCGCACCATTCTTTCACTGTACGTTGTAAACTATCATATTTAGAAGCTGTAACTAAATGGAATGTAAAAAATTGCGGATCTATTTTAAGAATAGTAACTTTATAATCATTAATTTTTGTTAGTTTTGGAGCAGCTATTTCTGTAATATATAATCCGGTTTCAAGAGATTTCCATTGAATTACTTTAGGTGGATTTTCTGCTTTTAATTGAAAATTATCAATAATTAACAGCAATATTATATAACTTATTATTTTTAAAAGCTTCATTTTTTATTTTTCATAAAAGGTACAAATAGATTAAATTAAGAAAGACAAAAATTTATAATTTTATAAAAAAAGACGAAGCTCGGCTTCGTCTTTTTTTATTTTTAAAATAAATTTTGCTATAATTTAGCAATAATAGCATCAGCCATTTGAATAGTTGAAGCAGCACCATGGTTTACAACTTCGGCTGTTCCACGCATTTTCTTCATATCATAGCATTGCACCTTGCTTTCTTCAACAACTTCTGCAATTGCTTTCTGAATTTTTTCTGATATAACTTTTTCACCAAGATAATCGAGCATCATACAAGCTGACATTATCATTGCAATTGGATTTACAATTGAAACTTCATAATCAGCATATTTAGGAGCAGAACCATGAGTAGGTTCAAATACAGCAACTCCACCTTCGCCAAACTGAGCACTGCAGGCAAAACCTAAACCACCAATTAATCCGGCAAATCCATCAGAAATAATATCGCCAAACATATTACCTGCTACGATTACATTATAATCTTCAGGATTTTTGGTAATCCACATCATTTGAGCATCAATATTGGTATCCCAAACTGCAATTTCCGGATATTCTTTTTTGCTCATTTCCTGAGCTATTTTAAGCATCATACCTGAAGTTTCGCGAATTACATTTGGTTTTTCGCAAACAGTAATACCTTTATAACCATTGGCTTTTGCATATTCAAAAGCAGCTTTTACAATTCTGGTTGTATATTTACGAGTAAAAATACGAGTTGAAACAGCTAAATCCTCGGTTGGACACCAACCAAAATTTTCTTTAAATTTAGGATGAGACATTAGTCCTTCATAAACCAAAGCAGGAGGATTAGTCCACTCAACTCCACCATATAATCCTTCTGTATTCTGACGGAAAATCATTGCATCTACCATTGGTTCTTCAATGGTATTGTTTGGTCCGCGACGAATAAAATTTAAAGGATTTCCTTTAAAAGTTTTGCAGGGACGCATACAAATATCCATACCGAAATGCTGACGCATTGCAACTATCGGACTGTAATAAACACAATTTTTGTCTTTTAATTCAGGTGCTAATTCGGCAGTAGCTTTATCTTTAGGTTTTGATGTAATTGCTCCAAATAAACCAACTTTATGCTCTTCTAACAATTTTATAGTTCTGTCTGGAAGAGGATTCCCTTCTTTACACCAGAATTCCCAGCCAATATCGCCATTAACATATTCTGCTTCAAAACCTGCTGCATCAAGTACTCTAATTGCTTGATCAAGTACTACTTTTCCGATACCATCGCCAGGCATCGATACGATTGTCCTTTTTGCCATGTTTTTTGTTTTTGTTTTATAGATTTTCTATTTGAAATTTTGTTCAAAATTACAATAGATTTTCAGATTTGCAAATAGGTTTTTCATTTTTTTATATTTTTAATTCAATATCAAAACTAATGAGTAAATTTTACTTTAAATAATACTTGTATTGAAAAAATAATAATCAGACAGTAATTAATCATTTTTGAAAAAGAAAATAAAACTTTTCAACCGATAAAAAAAATCAAAGTTAAATTAACATTACAACGGGACTTCTGAAAATTGCTTTTTTCGTTGAACTACATTTTAAAATTCCTTATTTCGACAAGTTCTGCTAAAAGTATTTACAAATTAAACTGAGGCTTTTAAATCTTATTCGCCTCAAAAAAATCTAATTTTCATAACCTTTATAAATAAAAAAATATCAGTTTGCTGGAATTAATAATTCAAATGTAAAATCAATTTTGTCTAATATAAATATACTTTCAATTTTGAAAATTATAAATCCTTGCATAAGTTTTCATTAAAGAAAAATCTTTGTGCAAAATTTAATAAGATTTAAAGAAAAAGAACAGAAAAAACATCTTTTGCTCTATTAATCAAAAATTTAATAGCCAAGATGTTATGATAATTATTAAACTTTATAGTTGATATAATTTCACATCTTCTCCAGGTAAATCAAACGAATAATTTCGTAAGAAAATAACTGACTTAGCCATATTGGTGTACATTATTTCATCATCATCAATAAATTTTACTGTTTTACGATATTCTGCCACAAAATTTTCAATATATGCTGATGATTTTGCAGGGCGGCGAAACTCAAGAGCTTGAGCTGCATTAAATAATTCAATTGAAAGAATTCTTTCCAGATTTTCCAATACTTTAAATGTCTTCGTAGCTGCATTTGCACCCATACTTACATGATCTTCCTGGCCTTGTGATGATTCTATGGAGTCAACTGAAGAAGGTGTACATAATTGTTTGTTTTGACTTACAATAGACGCTGAAGTATATTGAGGAATCATAAAACCACTATTTAAACCAGGATGTGCAACAAGAAAATGTGGTAAATTCCTCTTTCCTCCAATTAATTGATAAGTACGTCGTTCTGAAATATTTCCTAATTCGGCCATTGCTATTGCAAGATTATCTAAAGCTAAAGCTAAAGGCTGCCCATGAAAATTACCTGCAGAGATAATTAAATCTTCATCAGGGAATATTGTTGGATTGTCAGTTACAGAATTAATCTCATTTTTAAAGACATAAGAAACATAGTTAATAGAATCTTTTGAAGCACCATGTACCTGAGGAATACATCTGAAAGAGTATGGATCCTGAACATGTTCTTTGGTTCTGTTAATAAGCTCGCTGCCTTCCAGGATGTTTTTAATTCGGCGGGCAGTCTTTATCTGACCTTTGTGCGGACGAATTAATTGGATTAATTCATGGAATGGTTCAATCCGACCATCAAAAGCATCAAGTGATAAGGCACCGATAATATCTGCCAATCGGGATAATTTAAACACTTTAAGACAACAATAAACGCCATAGGCACTCATAAACTGGGTGCCATTAAGTAATGCCAATCCCTCTTTCGATTTTAGCTCGATTGGTTGCCAATTGAATTTTTTTAGTATTTCAGAAGCCGGATGCTTAATTCCTTCGAAATAAACTTCGCCCATCCCCAATAAAGGTAACGACATGTGTGCTAATGGAGACAAATCGCCTGAGGCACCTAAAGATCCTTGTTGATAAACAACAGGAATAATATCATAATTGAAAAAATCCATTAAGCGTTGTACAGTAATCAATTGTATTCCTGAATGCCCATAAGATAGTGATTGTGCTTTTAGTAGCAGCATAAGTTTTACGATTTCCTGAGGAACTTCATCTCCGAAACCACAAGCATGCGACATTACCAGATTTGTTTGGAGTGTATTAAGCTGGTCATTGGATATTACATGGTTGCATAATGAACCAAATCCGGTATTTATACCGTAAATAGGTTCGATTTGTGTTTCCATTTTATTATCAAGGTATGTTCGGCATTTTAGGATTGCTTCTTCAGCTTGCTGAGACAAAGTTAATTTTAATTTGTTATTCAGGATATTGTCAATATCCTCAAAACCAAGAGTTTCTTTGCTTATATAATGAATTTTCATGTTTTAAAAGATGGTTTTATTTTTTTTGCAAAAGTAAGAAAAAACTCCGAAGTCTGATGATTCAGGAAATTGATATTTGAATTTTGTATAACAACAAACTTATTATATTTAAAAAACTATTCAACTTTTCAGTTTTTGATTGTTAATTATTACTACTTTTGCTATTAAATATTAAAAAAGTATATAATTAATTCAAATCATTTGAAAATGAAAAAAACACTAAAGATTTCAGGAATTATACTGGCTATTTTGCTTGTATTCATAATTTTGTTGCCTTTTGTTTTTAAAGGGACTATCATTAAAAAAGTAAAAGAAGAAACCAACAAAAATCTTAATGCCAAAATTGATTTTAACGACTTCGGACTTTCACTTTTTCGTAGTTTCCCAAATTTTTCATTAAGCATGGAAGACTTGAGTGTTGTGGGTACTGATGAATTTAAAAATGACACCTTAGCTTCAATTCCAGAATTATATATAACAATTGATTTATTGAGTGTTTTTGGAGGTTCTGAGTACAAAATAAAAAAAATAATTGCTGATGATGCACGCATTTTGCTTAAAGGTTTAAAGAGCGGTAAAGTGAATTGGGATATTGTAATAGCAGATACTACCATGCCTGCAGAAGCAGCAAAAAAACCGTCAGATTTTAAGATGGCATTTCAGAAAATTGAATTGAAAAATGCGCATATTGTTTATGATGACGCTTCTTTGGGATTTTATATGATGGTTGATGGAGTTAATCATATTTCAAAAGGGGATATGACAGCTGAAATTACTAAATTAGAAACTTCCACAACAATAAAGCAATTAGATGTTGATTATGGTGGAATTCGTTATTTAAACAAATCTGATGCAGAAATTAAGTTGGATATGGGAATGGATTTGAAAAACATGAAATTTACTTTTGCTGAAAATAATACAAGATTAAATCAGTTATTTTTCCAATTCGAAGGTTTTTTTACTATGCTTAAAGATGGCGGCTATGATTTGGATATTAAGCTTAAAACAGACAAAACAGATTTCAAAAATATATTATCAATGTTGCCTGCATTGTATGCTAAAGATTTTGATAAAATAGAATGTAAAGGAAAAATGCTTCTTGATGGATTTTTTAAAGGAATCTATAAAGATATGAATCAATTGCCTGCTTTTGCATTGAATATGCAGGTTATCAATGGAATGTTTAAATATCCTGCATTACCAAAAGCTGTTAATAATGTAAATATTACAACAAAAATCAATTGCAAAGGTGGTAGTGCTGATAATACAACTATTGATATTTCGCAGTTTCATGTCGAGCTAGCTGATAATCCGGTAGATATTAAATTGTTTCTAAGTACACCTGTCTCTGATCCTGCTATCAATATGAATATCAAAGGGTCTTTAGATTTGGCAAGTGTAAAACAAGTTTATCCGTTGGAAGATGGACAGGATTTAAATGGGTTTTTCAAGGCTGATATTACCATGAAAGGAAAGACTTCCGCAATACAACAACAAAGGTATAATGAATTTATTGCTGAAGGATTTCTTGATTTACTAAACTTTAACTATAAAAGTAAGGATTTTCCTCAAGGAATTGAATTAAAATTTGCTCGTCTTAACTTTACTCCGCAATATCTTGATTTAGCTCAATTTAATATGATGATTGGTAAAAATGATTTTTCTGCAAAAGGGAAAATTGAGAATTACATCGCATACTGGCTTAAAGGAGAAACCATTAAAGGAAAATTGGAAACCAGATCTAAATATTTAAATTTGAATGATTTAATGCCTAAAGAAGCTTCTACAACAGCTCAAAAAGAAATAAAAGTTAAAGATAGTACTTCAATTGCTATGACTACCATCAAAATTCCTGCATATATTGACTTTTATTTTCAAGCTGATTTTACAAAGCTTATTTATGATAATATGGAAATGGAAAATGTAAATGGTATAATTACAGTTAAAGATGAAGCTCTAGCAATGAAAAACTTAAGTATGAATATGCTGAATGGTAAGATGGTTATTACCGGAGCTTATTCTACAAAAAATCCCGAAAAGCCAACAGCAGATTTTAATCTGGATATCATGAATTTTGATATTCCAAAAGCTGCAAAAACTTTTGCCACTTTGGGTAAAATGGCACCAATTGCAGAACGAACAACAGGAAGTTTTTCTGCAAAATTTGCTTTTAATACATTGCTAGATAATAAAATGACGCCAGTTTCGAATAGTATAAATGGTTCGGGAACATTAGCAACTTCAAAAATAGTAATTGAAAATTCAGAAACTTTAAACAAACTTGGTGAAACCTTAAAGATGGATAAATTGAAAAAGTTGAGCCTTGATAAATTAAATATTTCTTATGCAGTTGCTGATGGAAAAATTACAACAAAACCTTTCGATGTTAAATTTGGAGAAGCAAAAGCCAAAGTTTCAGGCTCAACCAGTTTTGACGAAACAATTGATTATCTGATGAAAATGGAAATACCACGAAAGGAAATGGGTGGTGCTGCTAATTCAATAATGGAAGGACTTGCTGGAGCAGCTGGTTCAAAAGGCTTAAATGTTAAACTTGCTGACATCATGAAATTTGATGTAATGATAGGTGGTACATTTAAGAAACCAATTATAAAAACAGGTTTAAAAGATGCAGCAGGAAA
Source organism: uncultured Bacteroides sp. (assembly GCA_964646395.1). Lineage (GTDB taxonomy): Bacteria > Bacteroidota > Bacteroidia > Bacteroidales > JACABE01 > JACABE01. The sequence goes on along the minus strand of CAZYEM010000009.1, from coordinate 18,684 downwards.
TGCTGCAACAGATTTAAAAAATAAGGCTGTTGAAGAAATAAACAAAAAGAAAGAAGAAATAACCAATAAGGCAAAAGCTGAAGCCAATAAAGCCATTGATGAGGCTCAGAGAAAAGCAGATCAATTGATTGCTGAAGCTCAAAAACAAGGCGATGCAATACGTGCTGAAGCAAAAAAAACCGGAGAAAAACTAATTGCAGAAGCTGATGCACAAGGCAAAAAACTCGTTGATGCTGCTTCAAATCCAATTGCTAAAATTGCTGCAAAAAAAACCGCAGAGAAATTACATAATGAAGCTGTAAATAAATCGAATACCATAAATGCAGAAGCCGATAAAAAAGCCAATGATTTGGTTTCAAAAGCAAAAGTACAAGGTGATGGAATTATTAAAGCAGCTAAAGAGAAAGCAAAATAAAAATAAGTTTGAAAATATTTCTAAAAAAAGTCCTGTTGATATATAAATTGCAGGATTTTTTTAAATATTAATCCTTTATTTTCAGTATTCTAATATCAAATATTACTGAAAAATAGTTTATGGAAATGATAAGAATTTATTATAAAATCAGTAAATTATCTTTTATCAGATTGAGAAATTATAATTTAATTCAGTAAAAGCGTTTAATTTGTGAAAGTATAAAATTAAAGAAAAGTAATTACCTTTGTTGTCAGAAAAAACATTAATTCATAGCTATGGAACAGCAACAAAAAAATAATCCATTACATGGCATAACCTTAGAGGATATCATTAAAGATCTTGTGTTTTATTTTGATTGGGATACTCTTGGAGAACTTATTCAAATCAAATGTTTTCGCGAAAATCCAAGTATAAAATCAAGTCTTACATTTCTTAGGAAAACACCTTGGGCTCGCGAAAAAGTGGAAAGACTTTATGTGAAATATAAAAAGAGAATTAATGAAAAAAAAGCATCAATCAGTTAGTTTCAATTTTTTTAATCAATCAATGGGAGTAAAAAAGCGAAACTGCTTCCTTTACCCATTTCACTTTCGATCAAGAGTTCTCCCTTGTTTTTTTCTGTAAATTCTTTGCATAATAATAGTCCTAATCCAGAACCATTTTCACCAGCAGTTCCTTTTGATATATTTTTTTTGTCAATACTAAGTATATTTTTTAAATCATCATCATTTATACCAATCCCGTCATCTTTAACAACTACTTTGGCTTTTGAGCCATTTCTAATCAGAATAACATCAACATTTCCTTTTTCATTGGTAAACTTTATCGCATTTGAAATCAGATTTCTGCATATTGTATCAATCATATTTTTATCTGCTTTTACACTCATATTTTCAGTAAAATGAAATGAAAGTGATATGTTTTTGTTTATTGCATTTTGCTGCATTAAACTCACTATTTCTTCAATAATTGGTTTTAATTCAATGCGCTCAGGTTTAAATTGGATGTCACCTGTTTGTGCTTGAGACCACTTTAATAAATTATCAAGTAATCGGAAAATATGATTTGAAGAATTATTGAGCATATTTATCATTTCCTTTTGTTCGTCCTTGCTTAATTCATCATAATCCTGTTGCAGGATATCAGTAAGTCCAAGTATCGAATGAAATGGAGCTCTAATGTCGTGGGCAATAATAGTAAAGAATTTGTTTTTAGATGCATTTGCTTGATTAAGCTGTTCTGCATAAAGCTGAATTTCTTCTTTTTGCAAAATGGTTTGCCTGTTTAAATCTATCAATTTCTTATAAGCATTATTTATGCTTTTTGATTTTTTTATATATATAATTAGCGAAGTAATTGAAAAAATGACTAAAATAAATAGCAAAATAATCACCCAATTTCTTAATTCATCTATTTTTTCATTTTGTTCAATAATATGCATATAGTTTTGGATTTCAGTTCTAACCTGATTTTCCTTGAGTTTGTTTTCAGTTTCTATTACTTTTTGTCTTTCAAAATCTGCATTAATTAATTCACTCCATCTATAAGAGATTGTGAGAAATTTGTAAGCATTTTTTAAATCATTCTTTTTCTGATAGGTTTGAAATAAATAATTACTTGCTAAGTGTGCATAAGGTTTAATACTATCTTTAACAGCAATTTTATAACTCTCCATGCCTGCTTCAATTGCTTTGTCGTATTCACCCATTAATGTATAGGTCTGACAAATATTGTTTAAGACATAAGGCAAATCTTTAGGTGATAAGTGCTGATAAGTTTTTTTAGCTTCCAATAATATTTCAATGGATTCTTTATACCTAAAAAGCCTACTTAAACTGGCTCCAATAAGAACCTGGTTATTAGCTGTTAATTTAACATCAGATGAATCCTTCGCAATTTTAAGTGATTTTGATGCAAAATCTATTGCTTTTTGATAATCTCTGACTTCGTAATAAATGGCTGATATTCTATTACAAATTCCTGCATGAGTAATCTGATTCTTTTTTTTATTGGTATAATAATCGGCAATGTTTAAGTATCTCAATCCCAATGAATAACTACCTAATGCTCTCTGCACATCTGCAAGGCTGATAAGTAACTGATGTGCAATTTGATAATCTTTATTTATTAAAGCATGAAATATGGATTTATTATAATATTCGGTTGCATTCTTATTTTCATAATTGTTTTTAAAGAATTCTGCAATAAGCTTATAATTTTGAGATAATAGCAAATCATTTTTGCTTTTTATGGAAAAATTTAATGCCTGAAGTCCAAATTTTAATGCAAGTTTCGGATCCGATGAAATATTTTGGTTTGATGCATCAATATATTTATATGCTAATAGTTTATATTGTAAAAGAGATGTGTCTTTCTGACAATACAACGATGTAAAAGGTATTAATACAAAAACCATTAAAGAAATGATTTTTGTTATTTTTCTTTTGTTTGATAAAAAATAATGTTTCATTTTAGTGAGTTTAATACAAAAATAAACATTTATTTACTAAAAATACAAAAAGAGGTAAATATTTTACCTCTTTTTGTATTTTATTTTCAAATAATAGATTGTTATTTATCTAACAATCACATTTACTATAAGTTCTGTTTGAAATAATCATAAATTTTATGGAATAAATGACCTCTGTCAATTCCCCTGACGTTATGTTCGTGTGTTGGATAAATAAAATAGTCAAGTTGTTTATTCAATTCTATGCATTTTTTCAGAAATGAAGAGCTATGTTGAGGAACAACTGTATTATCCACTCCACCTTGAATAACCAGAAGTTTCCCTTCCATTTTGTCTACATAATTAAGTAATGATGAATTTTTATAACCTTCAGGATTTTGCTCAGGCGTATCCATATATCGTTCGCCATACATAATTTCGTACCATTGCCAGTCGATTACCGGACCACCGGCAGTTGCAACCTTAAATACACCAGGGTTTTTTAACATCATTGAAATAGTCATAAAACCACCATAACTCCATCCGTCAACTCCAATGCGATTGCCATCAACAAAACTTAACGACTTTAAGTAATCAACGCCAAGCATCTGGTCTTCCATTTCCTGTTTACCACAATTGCGGTGAATAATACTTTCAAAAGCAAAACCTCTGTTAGCAGAACCATGATTATCCAAAGTAAAAACTACATAACCCTGTTGTGCAAGATAATTAAGAAACAATCCGGCACCTCCCAACCATGAATTGGTTACCAATTGAGCATGTGGACCTCCGTAAACATAAATAATTGCCGGGTATTTTTTTGAGGAATCAAAGTTAGAAGGCTTAATCATACGGCAATACAAATCGCTGCCATCCTTTGCTTTAATAGTAAAAATAGAAGTTTCGCCCAATTTGTAATCTTTTAATGGATTTTTATCTTCAGAAATCTGTTGCAATACTTTTCCTTCCGCATTAATAGCCTGGATTTTACTGGCAATTTCAGTATTACTAAAAATATCTAAAATATTTTTTCCTGCTTTGTCAAAAATTACAGAATGGGTTCCGTTGGTAGTGGTTAACAATTTAATACTCCCTGATTTAATGTCAACTACATAAATATCGTTATTAAGTGGGCTATCTTTGGTAGCTGAAATAAATACCTTATCTCCATTAGCATTAAAACCTTCAATTTCTTTTACTACCCAATTACCTTTGGTTAATTGTTTTTGCAATTTACCGTCATCACTATAAAGATATAAATGATCGTATCCATCTTTTTCGCTAAACCAAAGAAATTGTTTCGGATTTGATTTAAGGAAATACATCCCGTGTTCGGGTTCTACATATTTATCGTTTTTTTCTTCAAATAATGTACTGATAAATTCACCGTTTGAAACATTATATTTGTTTAATTTCAAGTGATTCTGATCACGGTTTAAAACAGCAATATAAACATATTTTTCATCGGGACTCCAACTGATATTGGTTAAATACTGTTCGGCAGGTTCGCCGGTTTTCAGAAAAACTGATTTTTGTGTAACCGGATCAAAAATGGCAACCGTAACTTGATGGCTTTTCATTCCTGCCATCGGATATTTTATGCTTTTAAGTTCGGCAATGTGTGGCTCGATATCTACTAATGGATAATCGGTTACCATGGTTTCGTCCATACGGTAATATGCGAGTAAATTACCTTTTGGCGACCAGAAAGTTCCTTTATTAATACCAAACTCATTGCGATGAACTGTTTGACCATTTACAATACCTTTGTTTTTGTCTTCGGTAACTGTAATTTCAGTTCCACGATACGAAACAAACAGATTATTGTCAATTGTATATGCAATATTATATGTATTTGGTTCAATATCCATATTTTCGGCCGATTCGGGATATTTATTCAACACAGATACATTTTTGGCTGTATAATCGTAATTATAAATCTTATTATTTGCCTGAAAAGTAAAATTATTTTTTGTAATCCAGCTTATTGCGGGCAAACGTTTAATTTCTTTTTCTGATACTTGTTTTAAAGCTGCATTTATGGTCGTTACCTCAAGAATAGTATCTTTTTTATCGGATTTTATGTTGCCTTTTACTAGCTTACCTGCAGCAATCCAGGTGTAATTTCCGGCTTCGTCCATCCATTGTATGTTATTAAGTCCCGAAGGATATAACTTACGGTTGGTTGATAACTCATCAATTTTAAGCTGTTTGTCTTGAGCCTCTGCAAAACTGTTTACAAATAAAAAGATTATAAGTAAAAGAAATTTATTAAAATGTTTCATTGGTATAAATATTATTGAAATTTGTTGCTAAAATAGTGAAAAATCCTTAAATTTAAATATGAAATATTATTTATTCGATAAAAAAGGGTTTTTGGGAGTTGAAAATGGAAGAAATTAATGTTACTTATTATTAAGTATTAAAAATTTATCATTTTCCAAACATCTTACTTCATTCTGATCAACACCTCCATCGTTTCGAAGATTGATTATGCCATTTCTGAAAGAGCCTACGCCATTCTTAATTTCAATTACTCCGGCGTAATTGATATTATTATATTGGTTTTTAAAATTAAAAAGCCTGATTGGTATTTAACAATCAGGCTTTTCTGTTCACAAACTAAAGAGAAAAGATTATTTTACAACCAATTTTTTAGTATAATAGATTTTATCATTTACCAAAAGCGAATAAAAATAAACACCTTTTGTAAAATCATTTAAATCAATTGATTTCTTACCACTTAAATCCTGTAAAGCAATCTCAGCAACTTTTGAACCTAAAATGTTAGAAATTCTGATACTAGCAGCTTTTGTTACTTTAGGCAAGCTATAAGCAATAGTTGTAAGAGAATTTGCTGGATTAGGATAAGCATCAGAGAAATAAATATCAGATTTTGAAATATCATTAACGTTGGCAGAAGTATTGAAATTAAAGGTAACTCTGGCAGTGTCTCCGGTTCCATTTATGTTGTAAAAAGCATAGGTAACAGAAGTACCTCCATTATGTCCGTTAGCTGCATAATCTGATGTATAAGAAGAATCTGTAGCATTTGGATTTATAGTTGCAGTAGTAGGAGAAACCATAACAGTTGGGTCAAAACAGTTTCCTGCAAAACAAAAAGAAACGTCTGAGTTAGGAACTGAAAAGTTGACTGTTTTTTTTACTTTAATTTGAACAGTTGAGCTTGTATTGTTTTTAATAACCAATGGTATAGCAAATAGTAGGTTAGGAGAACCGAATGTATCTATTGAAGCATTATTAAGTAAAGTGGTTCCATTATAAATAAGCCTGATATTTTGACCAAAACCAATAGTTGCAATTAACAAAAAACTCAAAATTAAAACTGATATTCTTTTCATTTATTTTTATATTAAAAAAGGAATAAGGCTTTCACCTTATTCCTTTTTGCATGAATATTATTAAATTATTCGATAACTAATTTTTTAGCAATTGTATTATCACCGGCTTTTACGCTCATGTAATATATACCACTTGATAATCCATTAACCTTTACATTGATAGTATGGTTTCCTGAAGTTAAAGTACCTTCATTGTTACTGTAAACTATAGCTCCTAAGTTATTGTAAATACTTACATTAACTTCTTTGCTGTCATTTAGATTGAAAGAAAGCTGTACATTATCTTTTGCAGGATTAGGAGATACAGAAAATACTGATAAAGCACCTGTTTCTTCAATTCCGATTAATGAAGTTAAATTAAAAATCTTCCTTTCTTCAGTTTGGAACTGACCAGTTGAAGAAATAACAGTTTGGTTTGCACCATTTACTAATTTGTAACTACCAGCACCGTAACCTGCATTGATACCATCACCATAAGAATCCATAGCAATAACTGTATAACAACCTGTTGCACTAAATGTAACATTTGCAGTATGAGCTAAAGTTCCTGTAGCAGCTAAGTCAGTGTAAGGACCACCTGAAGCGATAGTAGCACCAGTTGCATCATCAATGATTTTCCATGATGATTCAGAACCGTATCTGTCTTGTGTAAATGTAAATACATGACCAGTTGTACCACTTGTAGTATTGTTGGTTTGTAAAATATTTGATTTTGTTTTGCTGTTATTGGCTGCATTTTGATCGGCAACGCCATTAACATTAACAACTCCAACAGTAATTGAGTTAGATGCTAATACAGTAAATCCGGTAATCGTTGTCATTTCAATTAAAGCAGAAGCATAAGGATTGATGGATCCATTCCAGTTATAAGTTGCTGCAGTACCTCCGTTAACGCTATAAGTAAAAGAAATTGAAGTTACAACATCAGCACCTAAGTTTTTAACTCTTAAAACAGGTTTTAATTCAGGGGCACAAATTTCATCAGCAGTTGTAATGCTTTCAATTGATACATCTTTTGAATATAATATATTATTTAGAGTAATTGATTTTTCAGCTCCGGTAATTATTTCTTGTTTACCTTCAGCAATAAAACCAATAACTTCAAGGTTTCCTAGGTCTAAATCAATATTAACAATTGAATTAGGTAAAGTATAGTTATAAACTTTTGTGAAAGTTGTACCAGCTGAAGTAACAGCAATAGTATCACCCCATTGACCAGTTAATAAATGACGTAAAGCATGATTGTGATTATATTTTCCATTAGGTAACATTTGAGCTGGATTAGTAGAACCTCCAGTTTGTGGACCTTCAATATTATTTTGTAATAAAGCTACATTCATAAGGTTAACAGCTGATGCACTTCCTATATAATTAGCTTTTACATAAACAGATAAAATTCTGGTTTGAACATCAACAACTGCAGAATCAATATTCATTGTTGCATAAGTAGGAGTAGCTAACATTTCGTCTCCTTTTGCAGCCCATACAGATCTACTCAATGCAGTTGAAGTTGCAGGTGCAAAAATATGTCTGTTAATGGTTCCTGATGGATATCCAGTTAAAGCAGTTTGATTAGCTAAAGCATCACCAAAAGCAGTTCTGAAATCAGGTTCACCTGCTGAAGGAGTTGCAAAACTTCCCTGATGAATATTAATTAAGAAAACGTCATTAGGATGTAGTGCTTTGTATGTATTTGCAATTTTATGACCATCAGGACAATAAGTGCAATGAATACCGGTATATTCTTCTAAAACAACTTTTTTGAAAACTAAGGTTGTCATCGCATTTACTGTTTTTGTAATAGTATCACTTGATAAAGTTGCGTTTCCATTAATGTTGGAAGCCCATAATTTGATAGTATAAGTTCCAGCAGTAGCTGGAGTCCATGTTGTTGTATGAGAATAATTATAAGTAGATAAACCGGCAATATTTAAACCAGTTAAAGCTTGAGTTACATTTGCACCACCATTTACTGAATAATTCAAATCCATTGCAGTTACAGCATTAGAACCAGAATTGGTTAACATTCCAGCAAAAGTTTGAGGTGTATTAATCTGAATAGCAGTTAATAAATTTAAAGTATTAATATTCATTCCATTTGCAGGAGGAGTAGTAGATGCTAAATCAACACCCCAAATTCTGGAACCTTGAGCCATACCTCCTAAGGTAGTAGTACCAGTTATCAAATTTGTTTTTTGGAATAAACCACCAGAAATATTGGCAGCAGCCAGACCAGTAATAATTTGAGTCATATCGTTAGAAATACCAGTTTTTTGTTTAGTCGAAATTTTTACTTGAAAAATATCATTCATATTACTTCCAGTAGCTTGAGAATAGAACCACAAATAAGGTCCACCTGGAGTTACATTATCAAAAGCTGAACCAGATGCAGTATAAACACCTAAGTTTGCAGCTGGAATAGAATCAAGATAAGTACCTGTCATGCTATATAATCTAGGACCTTGAGTATTCCATGGACCACACCATAAACCACCTGCGTTACTATTAGCAGTTGGGTCATAAGAAATATGACGAACAGCAAAACCAGTAGGTAATACAATTGTAGAAACAATAGTTTTGGCTACAAAATCCATTTTGTAAATGGTATTGCTATTGTTACTTCCATAAAAATATGTACCATCATAAGCTAAATCTCTGATTCCACCTGACATTGTACCAGTTACAGAAAAGCTATCTACCAAAACTCCAGCTGTAGTTAATTTGTAGAATTTGTTGCTTGCCCATTTGGTAACAAATAGATGTGATCCATCTGATTCAATACCATAAGTTCCCGGAGCCCATAGTTCAGAAGCAACATTAGAATTAAATTGTACAGTCCAAACAACATTGGCTGACTTTAAGGATTTTGTAGCTTGCAAACCATTGTTAGGAGCTACTTCTGATTGTGCAAAAACACTTGCAGCAAAAAAGAATAAAAAAACAAAGAATGTAAATCTTTTCATGAAATTAAAATTTAAATTATTAAAACGTATAAGTTTATTATTGCAAATTTACTATATATTTATACACAAACTTGTTTTTAACTATTATTTAACTTGGCTTATTTTGAGTTATTTATAATCATTAAATCAAAATATTACAAATAAAAAAGTAGCTGTTAATATTAAACAGCTACTTTTAAATAAAGAATGTAAATAAAATAAACTATTGAATCACCAATTTCTTAGCAATTGATTTCTCCCCAGCTTTTACATTCATGTAATATATACCTTTAGATAACGTACTTAAATTTAATTTAATATTTTGGTTACCTGATATTTTACCTTGATTTTGGTTTAATACAACAGCACCGAAACTATTATAAATTAAGATTTCCACATTTTTACTTTCTTTTAAATTTATTGATAAATCAATGTTATCATTTGTAGGATTTGGATAAATATTGAAATCAATATCATTGTTGATATATTTCTCGATACCTATTGTTGATGCATGATTAAATCCCCAAATCATAGTACCTTGAGCTAAACCACCCAAAGTAGTTGTTCCTGCTATCAAATTTGTTGTTTGGAAAACACCACCAGGAGTTATACTTGCAAGACCAGATATTTCAGTTGAAATATCATGAGTCATTGTAATTTGCTTTGTAGAAATTTTAATTTGAATTAAATTAGTTGGTGCAGCACCTGTTGCATAAGATGATAGCCATAAATAAGGCCCACCTGGAGTTACATTATCACATGCAGATCCTGAAGCAGAATATGCTCCTAGGTTTGCGGCTGGAATTGAATCCAGAAAATTACCAGTCATGCTGTAAAGTCTAGGGCCCATAACATTCCAAGGACCACACCATAAACCACCAGCACCACTGTTAGCTGATGCATCATAAGCAATATGACGAACTGCAAAACCTGTTGGCAAAGTAATAGATGAAACAATGGTATTAGTTGTAAAATCCATCTTATAGATGATATTAGAATTGTTGCTACCATAGAAATAAGTACCATCAAAGGCTAAATCCCTGATTCCTCCGGTTAATGTACCCGTAACTGAAAAACTATCAACTAATGCACCAGCAGCAGTTAATTTGTAGAATTTGTTACTAGCCCATTTAGTTACATAAAGATATGTTCCATCTGATTCGATGCCATAAGTACCTGGTCCCCATATTTCAGTAGAAATTGCTTTTGAAAATTGGACTGTCCAGGTTGCGTCTGTTGATTTTAGATTTTTGCCATTAAAGATATTGGCATTAGGATCGATTTCACAAGTTTGTGCAAATATATTTGCAACAAACAACATTAAGAATGTAGAAAATAAAATTTTTTTCATAGATAGTGATAAATTTAATTAATAATACGGTTTTGTTTCTGCAAATTTATAATCATTTTTTTTTATAATTTTAATTTAACTAAAATTTAACTTTATGAAAACTAATAGCTTGTAATTAAAATCAATAATAATAACATTGCACTAATTTATTTAGCTGTTTATCCATTAATTTATGATTAAAATAGTACAAAAAAACAGCAAATATCATAAAATCAAGTTTTTAATTAAATCCTCATCTGCAAAATTTGGTAATGTGATTTTTAATTTTGGTTCAGCATCCATTGCTCTTTTTATAGCAAATATTGCTTCTTTATTTCTGGCCCAGCTTCTTCTTGAAATTCCATTATTTACATCCCAGAAAAGCATATTCTTAAGTCTTCTTTCAGCATCATCCGATCCATCGAGCAGCATTCCAAAACCACCATTAATTACTTCGCCCCAGCCAACTCCTCCTCCGTTATGTATTGAAACCCAAGTTGCACCACGAAATGAATCACCAATTACATTTTGAATTGCCATATCCGCAGTAAAACTTGAACCATCATATATATTTGAAGTTTCCCGATAAGGAGAATCTGTTCCCGAGACATCATGATGATCGCGACCTAAAACAATTGGTGATGAAATTTCACCATTTTTTATTGCATTATTAAATGCTTCAGCAATATTAATTCTACCTTCAGCATCAGCATATAATATACGAGCTTGAGAACCAACAACTAATTTGTTTGCTTTTGCTCCTTTAATCCATTGAATATTATCTCGCATTTGCTGTTGAATTTCAATTGGTGAATCAACAGCCATCTTTTCAAGAACATTCATTGCAATAATATCGCTTTTATCCAAATCTTCTGATTTTCCGGATGTGCATACCCACCTGAAAGGACCAAAACCGTAATCAAAACACATTGGCCCCATAATATCCTGAACATAAGATGGATATTTGAATGTACCATCCTCGTTCATAACATCAGCTCCAGCTCTGCTTGATTCCAACAAAAACGCATTGCCATAATCAAAGAAATACATTCCTTTGGAAGTAAGTTTATTAATAGCATTTATTTGACGTTTTAAAGATTCATGAACTTTTTCTTTAAAAAGTATTGGATTTTCTGCCATCAATTTATTCGATTCTTCAAATGACAATCCAACAGGATAATATCCACCTGCCCATGGATTATGCAAAGATGTTTGATCAGAACCCAATTCAACGGCAATATTCTGTTCAACCAGCTTTTCCCATAAATCAACTATATTTCCTTGATATGCTATTGAAACTACCTCTTTTCCAGCTTTTGCTTTTATAATTCTTTCAATTAATAAATCTAAGTTTTCAAAAACTTCGTCAACCCAACCCTGGGAATGACGGGTATGAGTGGCTTTTGGATTAATTTCGGCAACTATTCCAACACAACCTGCTATAACAGCAGCTTTTGGTTGTGCTCCAGACATTCCACCCAAACCGGAAGTAACAAAAAGTTTGCCTGCTAATCCTTCGTTTTCTTTTTGAATTTTTCTGCCAGCATTTAAAACTGTAATTGTTGTGCCATGCACAATCCCCTGTGGACCAATATACATATAGGAACCAGCAGTCATTTGGCCGTATTGTGATACTCCTAATGCATTAAATTTTTCCCAATCATCAGGTTTTGAATAGTTTGGAATTACCATTCCATTAGTAACTACAACACGCGGAGCTTCTTTATGTGAAGGAAATAATCCCATTGGATGACCAGAATACATTGCAAGTGTTTGTTCTTCCGTTATTTCGGAAAGATATTTCATTGTAAGTAAATATTGAGCCCAGTTTTGAAAAACAGCTCCATTTCCACCATAGGTTATTAGTTCGTGAGGATGCTGAGCAACTGCATTATCCAGATTGTTTTGAATCATAAGCATAATAGCTGCAGCTTGTTTTGTTTTGCATGGATAATCTTCAATAGGACGAGCAAAGAGTTTATAATCCGGACGAAAACGATACATGTAAATTCTTCCGTAATCATTTAATTCTTTCAAAAATTCAGGAGCTAAAGTTGCATGATGTTTTGAATCAAAATATCTTAATGCATTTTTTAAAGCTAATTTTTTTTCATTATTATTTAATATCTCTTTTCTTTTGGGTGCATGATTTATTGATGAGTCCCAACTTTTAGGTTGTGGTAATATATCAGGAATACCCTGTTTTATAGCTTGCTGAAATTCTTTCAGTTCCATGATTATTATATTATTATGTTAAAAATGCGTATGAAATTAATTTTTCCCACCAAATATATTGATTTTCACATATCTTTGAGGATGCAAACGTAAATCCAGTAACAAAAGATCCAGATTTTTTGCAGATGACTGAAGACTATTATATAATGAATCATTATTAATCAACATACCTAAACTTCCTTCGCCTTTATTTATTTTATGCATTATTGAAGCTGCTTCAGATAAGGTTTTATTTGTGTTGTTGATGGTTTCATTAATTCTCGATTTTGCTAATGTATCACTCAAAGCTGAAAAGTTAGAAATAATATTACTTATTTTGTCATTATTATTCCTGATGTTATGCGAAATAGATTCAAAATTATATATTATTTGTGATAATCTGTTGCGTTGTCCTGATACTAAAGTATCAACATTAAAAGTTAGATTTTTAATATTATCTAATGAAATTTTAATATTCTCAAAGCTATAGGATAGATTTTTCCGTGTGTTTTCGTTGAAAACTAATTTGATAGCAATTAAAACCGAATCGAAGGAGCTCATTAATTCTTCAGCTTTTAGTTTTAAAGGAATTACCTGTCGGTTAATTTCTTCCTTCAAATCCGCTTCAACTTCAGATCTGAGTACATTACCATTAGATAAAAAGGTAGTGGAATTTCCCATAATAATCTGTATGGCTTTGGATCCCATTAAATCGGAACTGTAGATTTTTGCTATGGAATTTTTTGGAATTTTCAGTTTTGAATTAAAAACTAAAGTAACTCTAACATCTGATGAGTTATAGCTCACAAATTCAACATTTTTTACATATCCTACTTTAATTCCACTGATATAAATTGGATTAGACGAAACCAATCCATCCACTTTTTTATAAAAGGCAAAACATGTTTTTTCCTGAAGAAAAATATCTCTACTCTTCAGAAAATTAACACCCCATACAAATACAAACAACGTTATTATTATAATACCGCCGAGTTTTATTTCTTTTGTCAGTTTTAATTCTTTAATCAGTTTCAATTTTACTTTTTTTTACAAACCTACGTTTTTTTTTATAAATGGCAAATAAAAACAAAAAATAATTCATAAATCACTTATTGTTTTGATTTTAGAATTTTAACAGCTTCAGCAGCTGAGATCCTTTCATTATTTAAAAAGGCAACTACAAAAGCATCTTTAAATCCTTTTTCCTGAATTGAAAATAATAGTTTATTAGCATCAGTTAAACTTTTTTCATTACCAACGGTGTATTTATATAGTCCATTATGGAAATACATTTTTATGATACCTTTTATTGGAAAGTTATTATCTATTGTTTTTTCTACACTTGAAGTAGCAAACTGAACCCTAAATGATATTTCGTATTTTACGGTATTTGTTGAATCATTTACAATTTCTTTTATTTCCTCCTGAGTATTTTTGTCTGGATTATTTTCAATTTCTATTTTTGGAGTATATATCTGTGCTTGATTGTTAAAACCTTCAATTTTATATTTATAATCTTTAAATGCTTCAAATATAGACAGAACTATATTGTTTTTCCCTTTTTCTGAAATAATATATTCTTCTTCTTCCGGATTGCTGATAAAGCCGGATTCTATCAGAATTGCTGGCATTGCTGTTTTATATAGTACAAGAAAACCAGCTTGTTTTACGCCTTTGTCCCTTGATTTTATCCTTTTCATAAACTGTTGCTGAATTCTCATTGATAAATCCAGACTTTGATCGAGAAATGCATTTTGGTAAAGTGAAAATATGATACTTGCTTCAGGCGAATTGGGATCAAAACCATCGTAAGAAGCTTTATAATTGTCTTCTAATAAAATAGCAGCATTTTCCTTTTTTGCAACTTCCAGATTTGCCTGGCTTTTGTGCAAGCCCATTACATAAGTTTCAAAACCATACGGAGTTGGACTGTCATTGGAATTAATATGTAGTGATATAAACAAATCTGCATGAATTTCGTTAGCGATTTGGGCTCTGCGATATAGTTCGATAAATTCATCCGTTTTGCGGGTATAAACTACTTTAACATCACTAAAATTTGATTCAATCATTTTGCCCAATTTAAGAGCAAGTGTTAGTACAATATCCTTTTCCTTAGATTTTTTACCAACAGCACCTGGATCATGGCCTCCATGACCGGCATCAATTACAACAATATTCAGTTTCCCGTTTTTTATTGGTTTTCCCGAAAAAGCATTGATATTCAGCAATAAAAAACATATTAGAACAAACCCAGAAAATTTATTTTCAAATTTCATTGTATCTCAAACCGTTTTTGTTAAAAAATTATAATTGTTGTCTATTCATCCTCCAAATAATGAATATTTTATTCAATATTGCAATGAATAGCTTAATTTTGCTTTTAAATTTTTACAAAAGTAACATTTTTACAAAAATATTCAAACTTAAATTGACTTTAAATTTGTTGATCATTCGAATATATACTTTTATTTTTACAGTCCTATTTATGATTTTGTGGACTTTACAACCTGTTTTGGCTCAAAATCAAGTTGTAAATTTAAATAATAATACAGATAGTATAAAAAATAGTTTTAAAGACAGTTTGTCGGTAATTAACGATTCTATCCAAATAAATCCTAGTATTTCTGATACGATTAAAAAGAAAAAATCAAATCCCATTGAAGCTAAAGTTATCTATAAATCAACAGATTCTCTCAGATTTAATATTCGAAATAAAAAAGTTTTTCTTTTTAGCAAAGCTGATGTTTCCTATCAGAATATTAATTTAAAATCTGATTATGTTGATATGAATTTTACTAAAAATGAAGTATTTGCTAAAGGTGTTGCAGATTCCAATGGAATATTTGAAGGTAATCCTATTTTTAAAGAAGGAGAAAAAAGTTTTGATGCAAAAGAATTATTATATAATTTCAATTCCAAGAAAGGTTTGATTAAACATGTAATCACCAAAGAAAGTGAAGGTTATGTTCATGGCGAACAAGTTAAGAAAATGGCTGATGATATTACTTTTATCAGGCATGGTAGTTTTACAACTTGTGATTTGGAACACCCTCATTTCGACATTCGTTTTGGTAGAGCAAAAGTAATTCCCGATAAAAAAATAGTAACTGGACCTGCATTTCTATATCTGGAAGATATACCAACTCCATTATTTGTTCCATTGGGATATTTTCCTAATACAAAAAAACAATCTTCAGGAATATTATTTCCAACCTATGGAGAATCACCTAATAGAGGTTTTTTCTTTGAAAATGGAGGTTACTATTTTGCACTAAGCGATTATATTGATTTAGCATTAAGAGGTGATATTTATACTCGTGGTAGCTGGGCACTTAGGTCTAATTCTAATTATAACAAACGTTATAAATATAATGGGAGTTTTTCATTAGATTATGCATCAAATAAATATGGAGAGGAAAACACCCCGGATTTTACGAAAAGTACAGATTTCTCGCTCAGATGGTCTCATAATCAGGATCCAAAAGCACATCCCACCAGTAGGTTTTCTACAAATGTTAATCTTGTAAGTAGCAATTATAATCAATTTTCAACTAATGCTTCTGATTTTTTGACAAATACAACAAATTCAAGTATTTCCTATTCAACGAGTTTTGGTGGAAACTACTTTCTAACTGTTGATTTAGGTGAAAGCTATAACAATAATACCAGAATTATTGACTTAAATTTACCAACAATTGCATTAAATGTGAATAGATTTTATCCTTTTCGCAAGAAAAATCAAACGGGAGATCTTAGCTGGTACGAAAATATAAGTATTAACTACGCATTAAATGCTCAGAATAAGATAAATACTCACGATAGTTTGCTTTTTACACAAACAATGGTTGATAAGATGCAAAATGGGATAAGACATTCAATTCCAATAAGCAGTAGTATAAAAATATTAAATTATTTTACTTTAACCAATTCAATAAATATTGGAGAAAGATGGTATTTTAAAACAGTAAAAAAGGAATGGATTAACGATTCGCTTTATACTCCAACCGGTACTATTTTTGGTTATGAAAAAGTTTCGGACGATAAGGGTTTTGCAAGAGCAATGGATTTTGTTGTAAGTTCTTCATTAAGTACCCGTTTTTATGGAATGTTTCAATTAAAAAAAGGACCGTTAAGGGCTATTCGTCATGTAGTTTCTCCAAGTATTAGCTTTTCATGGCGTCCGGATTTTGGTGAACCTCAATGGGGATATTTTGATTCTTATATAAATGGAAATACAGGAAAAGAAATAAAATATTCAAGATTTGAAAATTCATTATATGGTGGACCACCTGACGGGAAATATGGAAATATTGCTTTCTCTGTTGGAAATAATCTCGAAATGAAAGTGCGTTCAAAAAAAGATACTATTACTGGTATGAAAAAGATTATTCTGATTGAAAATTTTTCATTATCCACATCTTATAATCTCTCTTTGGATTCATTAAACTGGGCTCCAATTTCAATGAGTGGACGAACAACTTTGCTTAAAAATATATCCTTAAATTACAGTTCGGTTTGGGATCCTTATGTAAAAAATACTAATGGGAGTCGTCTTAATCAATATGAATGGGATATAAATAAAAGGTTGCTCCGATTGGATAATACACAATGGAATGTGGGTTTAAATTTAAATTTAAATCCAGCAACTTTTAAAAAGAAAGCACAGCCAATAAGTCAGGAAATTCCTCAACAACAAGTGGCACAAAGCCCTGTCGCTAATATAAATGAGACTTTAGGAGAGCATGTTGATTTTAATATTCCCTGGAATCTGAATGTTTCATATACTTTTAATTATTCAAGTGTATATAGTGCTAAATTCATAAACTATGACAAAAATTATATACAAACGCTTTCTTTTTCAGGAGATATAAATCTTACTTCCAAATGGAAATTTGGTTTTAGATCAGGTTATGATTTCGAACTTAAAGATTTTTCATATACTTCGTTTGATATCTATCGCGATTTACATTGCTGGGAAATGAGATTTAACTGGATACCTTTCGGATTCCGACAGAGTTGGAGTTTTACCATTAATGTAAAAGCAACAGTTTTGAAAGATTTGAAATGGGATAAGAAGAAAGATTTCAGGGATAGGGTACAATAATTCATTTCAACTTTATTACAGAAATTCATTGCTCAATACAAAGGGTTCATTGCTTAATGCAGGGATGTTATTGCTTGATGCAGTGAGTTCATAGCTTAGTGCAGGGATGTTATTGTTTTATGCATGGAGTCTTTTGCTTAATGCATGGAGCTTATTGCTTGATGTAAGGAGTCTTTTGCTTAATGCAAGGAGTTTATTGTTTGATGCAGGGAGCTTGTTGCTATTGAATTAGAATCTATTATAAAAATAAAAAAGAGGTTAACTTTACAGTTAGCCTCTTTTTTTTAATAGAATTTATAATACTATAAATTAAAAGCTTTTTTAATGTTATCAACATAGTCGAGATTTTCCCATGCAAAAAACTCAACCATTTTAAAATTACAGTCTTTGCCTTCAATATTTCTGGTAACAGTAGAGCTATCTTTATAATAAACTTCTACTTCTTCCTTGCGGTAATCTCTTCCGAAATGTCCGTAGCTTGCAGTAGCATGGAAAATCGGGTTTTTCAAACCAAAACGTTTAACAATTGCAAACGGACGCATATCAAAAATACCTTCCAATTCTTTAGCTATCTGACCGTCGGTTAATTTCTTACCATTTGCATCTTTAACCTTAGCAGTTCCGTATGTATTTACGTACAAACCAACAGGTTGAGCAACACCAATTGCATAAGCTACCTGAACTAAAACTTCATCAGCAACTCCGGCAGCAACTAGATTTTTGGCAATATGACGGGTAGCATAAGCAGCTGAGCGGTCAACTTTTGATGAATCTTTACCCGAAAAAGCACCACCACCATGAGCTCCTTTTCCACCGTAAGTATCAACAATAATCTTGCGACCTGTAAGACCGGTATCACCATGAG
>CAZYEM010000008.1:34107-37147 GCA_964646395.1 uncultured Bacteroides sp. | reverse complement strand
GGGAAACCTTCTGCTTTGAAATCATTTTTCCATTAATTTTTATTCTTTCCCTAAAGTCTTTTAAATGAGGAGAAGTATATAAACCGGTTTTGTAACCAGCACTTTGAAAAATAGCTGCTAAATAATGAGAAACAGATCCTTTTCCATTGGTACCGGCAATATGTAAACTTTTGAATTTATGCTGAGGATTGTCCAATACATTTAATATGGCAATTGTGTTATTGAGATTGGCTTTATAAGCAGCTCCACCAATACGCTGAAACATGGGTAACTGACTGAACATATAATCTAAAATAGCAGAATAATTCATTGTTTTAAATTTTACTGCAAAATTAAGATTTTAGTTGAAAACCTGATTAGTTCAATCGGATAAATTTATAGGTAATTGTACCCGTTTGGTCTTCAGGCGCATCATTGTCAGGGCTGAATTTAGCACGCATTGCAGCATTTTCTGCTAATTTCCATAAACTTCTATCAGAAGCAGTTGTGCCTCTTTGACCAGCTTCAACGCGTGTAACTTCGCCGTTAGTATTTACCCATATTTTTACAACTACAGTACCCTGTTCTTTTGATGTATAATCAGGTTTAGGCAAAGATTTTGCATTTCTTCCTTTTAAAGAGAAGGAAGGTCCACCGCCACTTCCCGGGTTTCCTGTATGGTTGGTTGCGTTTGGATCTCCAAATTTATTTCCCTGATCACCCGGTTTTCCTGTATTTCCTTCATTGCCTCCATTTTTCCCTGTTTTTTTCCCTGGAAATAAAGCTAAAGTATTTACTTTCTCTGTAGTCTTTTCTTCAGTAGGTTTTGTTTCAGTTTTATTAGTTTTTTCTGTTTTCTTTTTGTTGATATTAAGGGCTTCTTCTGAAGATTGTGTAGCAACTTCTTCTTGGTTTCCGGTTGTTTGGTTTGGAACAGGAGTAGCCACATTTTCTGTAAGTTGTTCGGGTTGAATATCACCCATTCCTTCTTCGCTATTTCCCAGATTAACTTCTACACCCTGTTCTTCAGGCAATGGAAGGGGAGTGGTGAAACCACAGAAAATAAATATCAGAAACATTATAACATGAAATGAAATTGTTCCTATTATTCCGTATAATCTGTTTTTGTCTTCAAACATTTTTATTCCTCCTTAGGCGAAGTTGCTAAAATTACTTTGTGTTTTGTATTGTATTTATTATTAATTCCATTAATTGCGTCAATTACATTAATAATGTATTGCACAGGAACCGTTTTGTCTGCTCTTAAAACAACAGAGGCATCTATTTGTCCAGCCAGTCTTTGCTCAATTGAATTTTGCAACATGCTTTGGCTCGACGGTATTTCTTCAATAAAGAATTGATATTGATCATTTATGTAAACAGTAACACTTTGTTTGGCCATTGTTTTGCTGGTACTACTGGGAAGTAGTAATTTTACAGCGTTCGGACTTACCAAAGTTGATGTAATCATAAAAAAGATCAGCAATAGAAAAACCAAATCAGACATGGATGACATGCTGAATTCTACGCTGCGTTTATTTCTTGTTTTTATTCCCATAAATTATGGTTTAGGCTGGTTCGTGTAATAAATCCATGAATTCTGATGCTCTGGCTTCTAATACAAAAACCAATTTTTCTATTCTGGCTACTAATATATTATAACAAATATAAGCAATAATTCCAACAATCAAGCCAGCCACCGTAGTAACCATAGCTTCATATATTCCATTTGAAAGTAATTGAATATCAATATTATTACCTGCTTTCGACATATCATAAAAAGCCTTAACCATACCAGTAACAGTTCCTAAAAAGCCAAGCATAGGAGCTGCTCCGGCTGCAGTTGCCAACCATGCAATATTTTTTTCCAGTCTGGCAACTTCTAATTTACCTACATTTTCTATAGCAGCATTAATGTCATTTAGCGGTTTACCCATACGTATCAATCCTTTTTCCATCATTCTTGCAATGGGAGTGGTATTATTCTTACACATTGACAATGCAGAATCTAAGCGATCGTTATGAATAAAATCGCGGATATTATTCATAAAATTTACATCTTCTTTTGATGCTTTATTTATTGCAATATATCTTTCAACAAATATATATATTGCAACTATTGATAAAACTAAAATTGGAATCATGATCCAACCACCTTTAAGTGCAAGATTAATAATGGATAATGTTTCTTCAGTTTTTGGTGCAGTAACTTCATTTGTAACCTGGTTTGCAACCTGATTTAGAGTATCTGTTATTTCTGCTGATGTTTGTGTAATTTGCAATAGTATTCCCATTGTTTTAATATTATTTTTTAAGAATATAAAAGTAATTGAAAATATAAGACAGGAATTTTTCTTTCCAATTTTTTTTGAACATTACGTTGTTAATAATAAACGCAGCAATAATCATAATATTGCAAAAGCCTGAAAGAATTTTCTTTCAGGCTTTTGATTTTTTTAAAGGCGCAATCTTTTTATTCTTTTATTGTGGTATCATTTTTATGCTTTACAATTTCCAAAGCTTTAGCGATATCTCTGGCATTACATTCTTTAGCTTCGCAATTTATTGCAGGTTCTAAATGTTCTTTGTTACTTGCTGGTTCCCAGCCTAAAACAAAGAGTAAAACAAAGAAGCCTATGATATATGCAAATGTAACATGCCAGCCTTTTCTCAGCCATAAACCTACATTACGAGCTTCGGGAAATTTATTGGTAATGGCAACACCAGCCGAAGATCCAAACCATATCATCGAACCACCGAAACCAACTGCATAGGCTAACATACCCCAATCATAATGACCCTGATCCAATGCTAATTTGGTTAATGGAATGTTATCAAAAACTGCTGAAATAAAACCTAATGAAAAAGCAGTTTGCCAGGTAGCTTCCGGTAATTCTTCAACTGGCATCATAGAAGCACAGGTAACTAATGATAATAGAAATACAGAACCAGCAATAGCTTCTTTTGCTTCTCCCCATGGTGTTTTTCTGAATGTAGCACCTATTAATATAGCCACCCAAACACCTAATGCAGGAAAATCAAAAAGTATGTTGGTTGCTAT
>CAZYEM010000008.1:0-34007 GCA_964646395.1 uncultured Bacteroides sp. | reverse complement strand
GCTGCTGCAATATTGTCAAGGAAAGAAGATAATATAAATACAAAAATTAATAGCATAAAAGGACCTTTCCAATCATCGGGTAAATATTTGGGAAGTAAATCAGGCACACCTGATTCTTCAAAATGCTTAGCCAAAACAGCAAAACCAACCAATAATCCAAAAAGATTCAATAAAATTGGCCATTCCCCTTGACGCATTTCTTTATCAGTTAATTGCTGGATAATGGAATTTTCGCCAAATAAATGATGAATTAAATTAAATCCATCTGCGAAGATAAATTTAAAAAGTAAAATTACAGCTAAACCTGTTAAAGCAACTTTCATTGTATGATGATGAAATAATGCAACTCCAACAAGTGTTAATGCAAATAGGATAAATTCAATACGGATTCCTCCTACCGAAGGAGCTGAACCAGCAGCATGCTGTGCAAAACTTAAAACGGGCAATAGTAAAAAGCCCAATGCAACCAAGGTTGTTTTTAAATACAGTAATTTTTTCATGTGTTATTATTTTATTTAATTAATAGTCACATTTTATGCCTGTTGGCAAAAAATAATTATAATCTTACTAATAATTTTCAGCATTTAGAATATTATGCTTAAAGATTATTTGATTATTATGTTTGTTGTAATTTTTCAATGCAAAAATAACAAAATAGAATTGTTTAAAAAAATTAAATAAGAAGTTAAGGAATTATTATTTTGCCACCGGTATTATTTCGCTTAGCACCTGTAACTGAGTGTAAACAGTTTATATCATTGCGAATTTTCAATACACCTAAAAAAGCAAAAATTAAAGCTTCTTTAAAATTGATAGTTACTTTATCGGGTATAATCACACTATGTTTTGTTTTTTCTTTGAATAAGTTTATGATATAATTATTATAAGTTCCTCCACCTGTAAAGATAACTTTACCTGTGTGTTTTACAGATGTTACCTTGAGTAATTGAGAAACAATATGTTCTGAGAAAGTTCTGAGTTTATCTTCAACTGAGATATCCGATAACTTTAGAATAGGAATTATTTCCTTATTAACCCATTCTTTTCCAAGTGATTTAGGAAATTGTTTTTGATAAAAATTAATATTTTCCAATTGGTTAAATAAATCGATATTAAATTTGCCTTTAGCTGCAATATTTCCATTATAGTCAAAATCGAATCCCAGTATTTTTGATAAATAATTTAAAACAATATTTACCGGACAAATATCAAAAGCAATTCTTTCCTTATTATTTTCAAATGAAATATTTGCAAAACCACCCAGGTTAATACAAAAATCAAATTCAGGAAACAGGTATTTATCACCAATGGGAACCAAAGGTGCTCCTTGACCTTCTAATGCTACATCCATGGTTCTGAAATCATATACTACTTTTAATCCACACTTAGTATAAATACATTCGCCACTTCCAATTTGATAAGTTAGGTTTTTTTGTGGTTGGTGAAAAACAGTATGTCCATGAGAAGCAACAAAATCTGGTTGTATATTATGTTTTGTAATAAATTCAGAAAGCGTTTCTCCCAAAAAATAGCCATATTCATTATTTAGAAGTAATAAATCCAAAGCTTGTAGTTTATCTGCATTGGCTAAATTATTATACCATTCGTCAGAATATTTAATGGTTTCTGCAATATCAATTTTATATTTCCAGTTTTCATTCTCTTTAGAAAATAAACAATAAGCAATATCCAATCCATCTAATGAAGTACCAGACATTAATCCTATTACTTTATAGTTTTCAGTCATTTGAATGTTTTTATAATGAATCTAAAATGATTTCCATTTTTATACCTCTTGATCCTTTAATCAATATATAAGATTCTTTAATTGGGTTTGATATAAACCAATCTTTTGCCTCTATTGAGTTTTCAAAGCATAACCAATCTTTATTATTACAAACAGAAGAAAATTGAGGTCCAACTAAAATAACTTTTTTAAAACATAGAGATTCAATAATATTAAGGATATTCAGATGTTCCACTTTGCTATATTCGCCTAATTCAAGCATATCACCAATGATAAGCATTTTGTTATCAGCATCTATTTCTGCAAAGTTTTTAATTGAAGCTTCCAGGCTGGATGGATTTGCATTATAAGCATCTAGTATTATAGTATTTGATTTACTTTTAACTATTTGAGAACGATTATTTGCTGGAGCATAATTTTCAAGTGCTTCTTTTATTAAATGTTTTTCAATATTAAAATAGCAACCAATTGTAATAGCAGCTAAAATATTTTCGAAATTATAAGATCCAACTAATTGTGTATTAATAATATCATTGTAATTTCTACATGAATATTCGACACTTATATAATTTTTTTGTTTTATAATAATTCCTTTGCAAAAATTATCAGAATTATTTCCATAAAATACTCTTTCTATATTTTCAGATAGATTAATAAGTAATTGATTATCGGAATTAACAAAAACTTTTCCTTTTTTGTCGGCTATTGCCAGATATAAATCTTTTTTTGTATTGATTACACCTTCAATACTTCCAAATCCTTCAAGATGAGCTTTCCCAATGTTAGTTATAATTCCATAATCAGGTTGAGAAATCTTGCATAATAATCCAATTTCTCCAATATGATTTGCTCCCATTTCTATTATGCCTAATTCATGATTATTTGTAATACTTAAGATAGTTAATGGTACACCAATATGGTTGTTTAAATTACCCTTAGTTGCAAATGTTTTATATCCTTGCGATAAAACGCAGTTAATTAGTTCTTTTGTTGTTGTTTTACCATTCGTTCCGGTTATACCTATGATAGGAATATTCAAATGCCTTCTATGAATAACAGCTAATTGTTGTAATGTTTCTAATGTATTGTCAACAAGAATAAAGCGATTATCTTTTTTATATATTTTTTCGTCAATTATTGCATAAGAGGCGCCATTTTCAATAGCTTTCGCAGCAAAACTATTACCGTTAAAATTATCTCCTTTTAAAGAAAAAAAAATCGAGTTTGGTTTAATATCTCTTGTATCTGTTGAAATAGTTGGATACTTTAAAAACAGATTGTAAATTTCATTAATATTCATATAGTATTATTGTATAAATAATTAACCCCATCTACAAATTACTGTAAATGGGGTTAATTATTATTAAATAAAAATAATTATCTGCTTTGAAATGGAGATCCCACTCTGGTCATTGCACATCTGAAGCCAATGTTGTCATTTGCCTGATCTTGTTCTAAGAATCTTCTTGCACCAGGACTCAGGAAATAAGCTTTGTCCTTCCACGAACCACCTTTATATACTCTGGTTTCGTCATTTACTAATGATGCAACTCCATATTCATACATTAATTTTGAAGTGTTTTTATCTTCAGGTTCAACTAACCAATCTCCACCTGCTGTAAGTACTGAAGAATAATCTCCATCAATATAATTAATGTTATTTGCTTTTCTGTAATTTCTTCTTGTAACGTTTTCATCAACAGTTACATCTTCATAAACAATTCTACCCAAACTGTCTTTTTCCTGAATTAAACCATCAGAATCAACAGTTTTCTTTTTATAAACATTACCTCTGAATGGATTGAAATCAGTCATATCTTCTGGAGATAGTGGACGATATACGTCTAATACCCATTCACTAACGTTACCTGCCATATTGTATAAACCATAGTCATTAGGCCAGTAAGCATAAACAGGAGAAGTAATATCTGCACCATCATTCAGATTTCCTGCAACGCCCATATAATCACCTCTACCTCTTTTGTAGTTGGCAACCATTTCACCATAAGCTTTTTTATCATCAGTTCTGGTGATATGACCATTCCAAGGATATATTCTTCTTTCTATAACTCTTTCAAATAGTGTATTTCCAATTAATCCTAATGCAGCAAATTCCCATTCAGCTTCTGTTGGAAGGCGGTAATTAGGCAAAAGAATACCATCACGTTTGTTTACTTTACGTGTACCTGCTCCGGATGGATTTAAATCTTCCAGATCCTGACTAACCAATCCTTCATATTGACCTGCCAGATAAGCATCTGTATTGAAGTTGTTTTCGTTTGTTTGATCTGGATCCATATCTAAAACCCCCATTTGTATGAGAATATTTTCATTAACACGATTTGTACGCCAAGCACAGTAATCATTAGCTTGTAGCCAATTAACACCTACTACCGGATAATCCCGGTAAGCAGGATGTCCGAAATAATTTTCAACTAATGGTTCGTTAAATGATAATTTATCTCTCCAGACATTTTCATCTGGTTGAGCTTTTCTTACAACTTCAGGGTAATCGGTGCCATATACTCTTCCTAACCAATATAAATATTCTTGATAATCAAGGTTTTTTACTTCAGTTTCATCCATATAGAAAGAACGTACCGTTACTCTACGTGGTATATTGTTCCAATCGTACATAACATCCTGCTCGGTTCTACCCATAATAAAAGTACCTCCTTCTATAAAAACAAGTCCTGGACCTGTTTCCTGTTCTTCAAAAGGTGCTACTTCAAAGCCACCATTTTCAGGATTATTATAATCCCATCCTGTTGTTGAAGATTGCTCTGTACCACCGCATGCTGAAAGCAGTAAGGCAAACATTGCGAATCCACTTAATCTGCTGATGATGTTTTTATTGAACTTAATCATATTTGTAAATTTGTGATTTTTCGAAATAATTTTTATTAATAACTAAAAAGATGGGCAATTTATTGTTCTAACTTTCTTTCTTTTGGGTGGACATTGAAATTGTAATGCAAATGAAATTTCATGTGCTCCTCCGGTTATATTTGTAAGTTTTGAAACTGTTAAATCATAGCTATAACCAATTTTAAAACTATTTTGCTGAATACCTGCTAAGAATATAAGTGCATCGGAATTGTTGAAATTCTGACGAAACCACATACCACCAACAAATGGAAACCAGTTTACATAAAAACCATAATTTAATTGATTGAAATCCATTTGTTTCTGAAA
The DNA here is from genome assembly GCA_964646395.1 of uncultured Bacteroides sp. Taxonomy (GTDB): domain Bacteria; phylum Bacteroidota; class Bacteroidia; order Bacteroidales; family JACABE01; genus JACABE01. Next base: position 29,065 of record CAZYEM010000008.1, on the reverse strand, counting down.
TAATATGTTGGGAGAAATGGTAATATCGTTTAAACCTCTGGTTCTGCTTCTTCTTTTTTGTAAATCGATAATAGCACCTGCGTGAGCAGTAATTTTTAATGGCATTTTATGAATTGTAATAAATCCTTCTTCAGGTTCAGTTAAATGACTAACTGCTACACCTGTATAAAAATTTTCGGTATATCCGATTATTCCCGTTGAAAAGTCTAAATAACCTTTACTTAGACTTCCTGGTTGTTGTTCCTGAGTATTATTTACAAATCCATTACGTGGATCAATCATATCTCCAAATGTTAATTTTTCCCAAGCTAATCTTTTATCAACATAAGTTGCCTGCAATGCTGCTTTTATTGAGAAAGTTTTGGAAACTTCCAAACGGTAAGAGTAAATACCACTAAATGAATTGGTTGAAATTGTACCTTCCCCTTGACGATCTGAAGTAACCAATAAGCCAATACCACCTGATATTTTATCAATATGTTGGTCGTATGATGCATTATAAGTAACAAAGGTACCAGTAATTGATGGCCATTGATTACGATAATTCATTATTAACCTTGGACAAACTGCTGAACCTGCAAAAGCTGGATTAAGATAAAGCGGATTTGCATAGAATTGCGAAAATTCTGGGTCTTGAGCGAAACTAAATTTACTTATAAATACTATTGCAAATATAAGTAAAATCAGTCTCTTACGTGTATAAGACGAAATCTTTGCCATGTTTGATTTTTTTGTTTACAATATTACAAAAAAAAAATTGAATACAATACATTTTTTTTTATCAATTTGTTAATTTTTCAGATGATACTAATCCATTGTATGTTAAATTTTTAGCTTAGAATTATTATCAGCTATTCTTATACTTAAAAAATAATATTTTGTTTCGATTATGTGTTTTTTTTGTTCTGAATATATGATTTGTTTTTAACTATTGATTTTATATTTGCAATAATATCAAGATAATATAATTTTATTTTTATTTGTTTACTGATTATTTTCTGAAATATTTTTTGAGTAAAAATAGGATTGAGTACAATAAAACTACTTCTTTTTTGTTTATAAGTTAGTATTATTAAAAATAATTATTGTGAAAAAAATCTTTTTATATTTACTGTTAGTTCAATTTTTATTTTCTATTGTTTGTCAAGCACAAAATAATAAAAAAAATAAACAAATTAATTGGACCGGGATTAAGATTGAAAAAATTAATGATGAAAAAGCTATTTCATTTTTAACCTTTGAAGATGGAATTTTCGAAAATATAGAAATGAAAGCCCCATTTATTGTTATTAAAGAAGAAATTACAAATCCCGATTTTCAATCGGATTTTATATTATCTGATTTCGTTTTTGAAGAATTATCAGAGGATGAAAGACTAGTTGTTTCTGATAATGTTATTTCCAATAATACTGTTATTAAAGAAGTTAAAATAACTTATGATAAAAAAAAGCCTTATGCTGTTCTTAAATTGAATCCTTTCAGAATAAATCCGATTACTAATAAATTAGAAAAAATTACAGCATTTAGCTATAAATTATCTAAAAGCGATAAAGCTTTATCAAGTAATGTGAAAAGTCATATTTTTGCAAATAATTCAAAATTATCTTCAGGAAACTGGTATAAGTTTTCAGTTAATCAAACAGGACTATTTAAAATTAGTTATAATGAGTTGGTTAATATGGGTATAAATGTTAATTCTCTTAATCCTCAGAATATTGCAATCTTTGGAAATCCTGCAGGAATGCATTCTGAAGTTAATTCAGATAATCAATATGATGACATTAATGAACTTGCTATAATAGTAATTGATGGAAACGATGGAAAGTTTGATGCAAATGATTACATTTTGTTTTATGGTCAATCACCTGTTGTATGGAAATATAATAGCAACCGGGTATTATTTGAGCATCAGATAAATTATTATGCAGATCAGACCTACTATTTTTTAACAACAGACCAAAATATTGGTTCAAAAAAGAGGATTTCACTTCAAACAGAACCTTCGAATCCTGCTACTTTACAAATTAATTCTTTCATTGATTATGCATTTTATCATAAAGAATTAGAAAATCTGGCAAAATCCGGCAAAATATGGGCTGGCGAGCGTTTCGATAATATTATATACAATTATAATTACCCTTTTAACTTCCCTGACTTAATTTCTGATTCAAATTTATATTTAAAATATAGTCTTTTGGCGAGTTCTCCTGCAGTGAGTAAATTTGTTTTAAATTTAAATGGTAATACAAAAGTTGTCGAGTTTAATTCGCTGATATCAAGCACAACAGGTACATTAGCATTAAATAAAATTGATTATTTTGTATTGAATAATATCAATAATCCAATAAATCTGAATATTAATTACGATCATCCATTAAGTACATCTAAAGCATGGCTTAATTATTTGGAAATGAATGTTTATAGGCAACTGAAATTTAATGGGTCTCAAATGTCTTTCAGATCAACAGAAGGGATTGGAAGTGGAAATATATCCCAGTTTAATATCTCAAATTCAAACTCTTCAATAAATGTTTTAGATGTTACAGATCCATTGAATGTTAGATTTGTAGATAAAAAACTTATAAGTAATATACTGTCATTTAAAATTTCAACAGATACATTAAAAGAGTTTATTGCCTATAATGGAGCTTCTTTTTTAACTCCATCTTACATTGGTGTTGTTCCAAATCAAAATTTACATGGATTATCACAAAAGGATTACATTATTGTTTCTCATCCCTTATTTTTAACCGAAGCAAATCGGTTAGCTAAATTACACGAAGATATTAATCAATTAAGAGTGGAAGTTGTAACTCCTGAATTAATTTACAATGAATTTTCTACAGGTTCACAAGACCCAATGGCAATTAGGAATTTTATGAAAATGTTTTATGATAGAGCTATCAATACCAGCGAAATGCCAAAATATCTCTTATTATTTGGCGATGGTTCGTATGATAATAAAAATCGGTTAGCTGATAATACAAATTTCATTGTTACTTTCGAGTCCGATGCTTCTTTTGACGGCTCTGCTTCCTATGCTTCTGATGATTTTTTTGGTTTTCTTGATGATAATGAAAACGGAACTTCTTCCTGGGAAAGTCTGGATTTAGGAATTGGCAGATTTCCAGTAAAATCGTTAGCAGAAGCTAAGGTAATTGTAAATAAAATTTATAGATATTCAAGTAAAAAAGATTTAGTCCCCAATTCAAATACTACGATTTCAAACTTTTCGGATTGGAGAAATACGGTTTGTTTTGTGGCAGATGATGAAGACTCGAATGTGTATTTGAAAGATACAGAACTTATATATAGCAAATTAAAAAACTCACACCCTGCAATTAATTCAGATAAAATTTATCTGGATGCTTATCCTCAAGTTTCAAATGCAGGCGGACAACGATATCCTGATGTAAATGAGGCTATTAATCAGAGAGTTGAGAAAGGTGCTCTGATTGTTAATTACATTGGTCATGGTGGCGAATTAGGATGGGCACATGAAAGAGTTTTGGAAATCTCCGATATTTTAAAATGGAAAAACCGTAACAATATGGCATTATTTTTCACTGCTACCTGTGAATTTAGCCGTTTTGATGATCCTGAAAGAACTTCAGCAGGTGAATTGGTTATTTTAAATGAAAACGGAGGTGGTATTGCGTTGTTAACTACTTCCAGATTAGCATATCAATCTCCAAATATGGCTCTTAATAATAGCTTTTTCAACAGAGTTTTTGTTAAGACCAATGGAAAATATCCAACGATGGGAGATTTGATGAGATATTCTAAAAATGACGCTTCAAATAATTATGCTATTAAGAATTTTGTTTTATTAGGTGATCCGGCATTAAGGCTTTCTTATCCAAAGTATAATGTTTTAACTACTCATATAAATAATAAATCAGTAAGTGCTATTAGTGATACTATTCAAGCCATGTCAACTGTTACTATTAAAGGTATTATTACAGATGAAAATATGAATAAAATTAATTACAATGGTGTCTTATTCCCAACAATATATGATAAACCAATGTTGGTGACTTCATTAGCAAATGATCCAGCATCAAGCCATGTTGATTTTGAATTACCTAAGGCTATCTTATATAAAGGCAAAGCAAGTATTATAAATGGAGATTTTGAGTTTTCATTTATTGTTCCCAGGGATATTGCATATTATTATGGTTATGGCAAAATAAGTTATTATGCAAAAAACGATACTAGTGATGCTAATGGTTTTTATAGTAATATTGTTGTTGGAAGTTTTGATCCTTCAGTAATTCCAGATGTAACCGGACCCGAAATAAAGCTTTATATGAATGATACTAATTTTATATATAGAGGTATTACAGATGAAAATCCAGTTTTATTGGCAAAAATATCCGATTTAAATGGAATAAATACGGTAGGGAATGGGATAGGACATGATATTGTTGCCTATTTTGATGGAAATGAGACTAAACCAATAATTTTAAATGATTATTATGTTGCTGATATTGATGAATATAATAAAGGTTCGGTTTATTATCCTTTTTTCGATTTAAACGAAGGACTTCATACGGTTAAAGTAAAGGTTTGGGATGTATTTAACAATTCAACAGAAACTTATACTGAATTTATTGTTGCAAAATCAGCTCAATTAGCACTAAATAATGTTCTTAATTATCCTAATCCTTTTCTTGAATCTACTAATTTTGTTTTTGAACATAATCAACCTGATTCAGAATTGGATATTCAGATTGAGATTTATGATATGAATGGTAAAAATTTAAAAACCATTACTCAAAAAATAATTTCGGGTGGCTATAAAATAGAACCTATAAATTGGAACGGGACAACAGATTCAGGAGATAAAATTGGGAAAGGTATTTATATTTATCGGCTGATTGTTTCTAAACAAAATGGTGATCAAGTTGTTAAGAGTAATAAGTTAGTATTTTTACGCTAAACAATATAATTTAAAATATTTCGTTATATTTGCACTCAAATTAATAAACAGTTCTTTACAAGTATATTCTGAGAAAAATATATCTTGATTTTTAATTAGTTTTCTCAAAAAAACAACAAATTAAGTAAGTAAATAAATAACAAATTCAATTGAATTTCAATTTAAAAAAATAAAATTTTTACAATAGCAAATTCAACTTGATTATTAAATAAAAACAAATAACAAATGAGATTAATTTTTGGAAAAGTAACATTGGCAACGCTTATAATTACATTCTATTTGAATGGTTTCTCTCAGAATAATCATACAAGAGATGAATTATTAGGACAAAAAGGAGGAAGAGTAATAACAACTGCAGTTCCTTTTTTAATGATAGCACCCGATGCACGTTCAGGAGCGATGGGTGATGCCGGAGTTGCTTCAACACCCGATGCAAGCTCTATGCATTGGAATCCAGCTAAATATGCATTTATTGAAAAAGATATGGGGATTTCTGTATCTTACAGTCCTTGGTTAAGAGAGTTAGTAAATGATATTAATTTAGCTTATGTATCTGGGTATAAAAAAATTGACAAGATGAGTGCTATAGGTGCTTCCTTATTGTATTTTTCATTGGGAGATATTACTTTTACCGATGTAGTTGGTAATTCTTTAGGGAATTACAGACCAAGTGAATTTGCATTTGATTTAACTTATTCCAGAAAACTTTCTGATGTTTTTTCAGCAGCAATTGCAGCAAGATATATAAATTCAAACCTAACTCAAGGACAATCAACTAGTGGTGGACAGGAAACGCATGCTGGTCAATCTGTTGCAGCTGATGTTGCATTTTATTTTCAAAAACCGGTACGTTTCGATCGCAATTTAAAAGGAACATTGGCTTTTGGTGCAAATATTTCTAATTTAGGTGCTAAAATTTCTTACACAGAAACAACAGAAAGAGATTTTATTCCGGCTAATCTAAGATTAGGTACAGCATTAACACTTAATATTGACGATTTTAATAAATTGTCCATATTGCTTGATTTTAATAAATTACTAGTTCCAACACCTCCTATTTATGATATTGACACTTTAGGTAATCCACTTTATAGTCCTGATGGTAAAAAAATTATTTTATCTGGTAAAGATCCAAATGTAGGAATTGTTTCTGGTTTGTTTCAGTCATTTAGTGATGCTCCTGGTGGATTTGAAGAAGAATTGAGAGAATTCACCTATTCAATAGGTGCTGAATATTGGTATGATAATCAATTTGCTATTCGTGCAGGATATTTCCATGAAAGTATGTATAAAGGCAATAGACAGTATTTTACATTAGGTGCAGGTTTGAAATACAATGTTTTTGGGTTGGATTTTGCATATTTAATTCCAACAGAACAACGCAATCCATTGCAAAATACGTTGCGTTTTACATTAACATTTGATTTTGATGCTTTTAGAGATCAAAGTGGCACAGTAAAATAATAAATGAAAATAAAAGTAGGTTTTGGTTTCGATGTACACCAACTTAAAGAGGGTTATCCTTTTTGGCTTGGGGGCATCGAAATCTTTCATTATAAAGGTGCTGTTGGTCATTCAGATGCTGATGTTTTAATACATGCCATTTGTGACGCACTGCTTGGTGCTGCCAATCTTCGGGATATTGGTTTTCATTTTTCTGATAAGTCTCCAGAATTCAAAGGAATAGATAGTAAAATCTTATTAACAAGAACAGTTTTGTTGATTAAAGAAAAAGGTTTCGTTATTTCAAATATTGATACTACAATTTGTTTGCAACAACCCAAAATTTCTTCCTTTATACCTCAGATGCAACAAACACTGGCTGATGTTATTGGAATAAATAGTGAAGATATTTCCATAAAAGCAACTACAACAGAAAAATTAGGTTTTGAGGGAAGAGAAGAAGGAATTTCTGCTTATGCAGTTTGCTTAATTCAAAAGGATTAACCGATGATAAAAATTGATAATAAGTTAATTGATTTTGTTTCCAATCAGGCAAAATCCAGCGAAAGACAGCGTAAAAATTATAATTTTCATAAATTAGCTGAAGATCCTCTTCAAAGATTGATTAATGCTATTGAACCTTATTCTTACATACAACCCCATAAGCATGAAAATCCCGATAAGAGGGAAGTGTTTTTTGTTTTAAGAGGGAAAATGCTTGTGGTTCAGTTTGATGATGATGGCCAAATAACTGATCATATTGTTCTGGATTCAACAATAGGAAACATTGCCGTAGAAATTCCCGAACGAACCTGGCATACAGTTATATCATTGGAAAGTGGTAGCGTTTCTTATGAATGCAAGGATGGACCTTATGATCCTTGTAATGATAAAAATTTTGCAAAATGGGCTCCAAAAGAGGATGATAGTAATTGTAAAAATTATATTGAAACAATTCTGCTAAAGTTAAATCTGAAAATTTCAAGTTTTTAATTTAATTTTGCATCTGATTTGTTCTGTACCGGAACTTATCATTATCAGTTGACACTCGTCAGCTTATAACTTTATTTAATTTATTAATTTTCAAACTTTAACTGATAATGGCAGTTCAAAAACCTTCAATACCAAGAGGAATGCGTGATTTCGGTCCAGCTGAAATGATAAAACGTAATTATATATTTGATACAATACGTTCTGTTTTTCAACTATATGGATATCAACCTATAGAAACACCTACCATGGAGAATTTAACAACTTTAATGGGCAAATATGGTGAAGAAGGTGATAAATTGTTGTTTAAGGTCTTAAATTCAGGGAATTATATTGAAAAAGTAAATACTGATACTTTGTTGGATTATAAAAAACTAACAACTCAAATTTCAGAGAAAGGATTACGTTATGATTTAACTGTTCCTTTTGCCAGATTTGTTGTTATGAACAGAAATGAAATTAGCTTCCCTTTTAAACGTTATCAGATACAACCTGTATGGAGAGCAGACAAACCTCAGAAAGGTCGATACCGTGAGTTTTATCAGTGTGATGTGGATGTAATCGGCAGTAATTCTTTATTGAATGAGTTGGAGCTTGTATCGATAACTGATCAGATTTTTGCGAAATTAGGAATTAATGTTATAATTAAAATTAACAACCGCAAGATTTTAGCCGGAATAGCTGAAATGATTGGTTTTCCTGATAAAATTATTGATATAACCGTTGCAATTGACAAACTGGATAAAATTGGATTGATTAAAGTAAATGAAGAACTTGCTCAAAAAGGATTTACAGATGAAGCTATAAATAAACTTCAACCGATATTGGAATTGAAAGGAAATAATGCTGAAAAATTTCTGATTATTAAAGCAATGTTACAAAATTCAGAAATTGGAACAAAAGGCGTAAATGAATTACAGTTTCTATTCAATTTAATTGAAAATCAAAATATTAGTTCTGAATTTGAACTTGATTTGACATTAGCACGTGGGCTGAATTATTATACCGGAGCCATTTTTGAAGTAAAAGCTAAAGATGCTCAAATAGGAAGTGTTTCAGGAGGTGGTCGTTATGATGATTTAACAGGAATTTTTGGAATGTCTGATATGTCAGGAGTAGGAATTAGTTTTGGTGCTGACCGTATTTATGATGTTCTTACTGAGTTAAATCTTTTTCCTGAAAATGTTAAAACATCAACTAAAGTAATGTTTATAAATTTTGGTGAAAATGAAGTAAATTATTGTTTATCAATTGCTTCAAAACTAAGAATAAATGGTATTCCAACAGAAATTTATCCTGATTCAGCTAAATTAAAGAAACAGTTTGCTTATGCTGATGCAAAGAAAATCCCATTTGTAATTATAGCTGGTGAATCAGAAATAACTGATAACACGGTTAAAATAAAGGATATGAATCTTGGAAAAGAAACAATAATTGAAAAGGATAAAATTGAATCTTATTTTTAATTATTCATTTTCAAGATTTTCTTTAAATTCCAGAAAAGCCTTTTGAATAAACGTATCAAATTGATTGTGAAATATATCAAAAGCTTTTACGATTTTTTCACCTTCTGGAGTTAAGCAGGTTTTTCCACCACCATCAGTTCCACCTCTTTGTGTATTTAAGATGGGAAATCCAAGTCTTTCTTCAATTTGTTGAAGATTATTCCAAGTTTTCCTATAGCTCAAATTAAGCTTTTCCATTGCAAGTTTTAAAGACCCTGTTTCACTTATTGCTTTAAGTAACTGCCATTTGCCATCACCCAATATTCCCTGTTCATCTTTGGTTTCCAACCAGATTTTGTAATTTAATCGAATGTTTTCGTATCTTGAATTCATATTATTTTTTTAGAATACAAAAATAGTTAATTTAAAGTCAATTTAACTAATAGCTGCAAGCCAAGCGGTAGAAAAAGCAATCTGCAAATTATATCCGCCAGTATCTGCATCTAAATCAAGGACTTCTCCTGCAAAATATAAGCCTTTTATAAGTTTTGATTGCATGGTTTTAGAATCCACTTCTTTTAAATCAATACCTCCTGAAGTAATTATAGCTTCTGCAAAATCGCGGGTTCCGGTGATTTCAAAACGAAAATCTTTCAACCAAACTCTAATTTGTTTACGTTCTTCAGCTGAAATCTGATTACATAGTTTGTGTGGAGAAATTCTCAACAAATCACAACTGATTTGTGATAATTTGCCAGGTAACCATTTGCGGGTTACTGATCCAAATTTCATTTTTCCATGTTCGTTCAAATCTCTTACCAATCTATTATCCAATTTAATATCGTCTAATGCTGGTTTTAAATCAATAGCTAAAGTAATTGCTTTTTTTAATTTAAGTTCTTTTGCAAATTTTCGGCTTAACGTCAATACAATTGGACCGGTTATACCGAAATGCGTAAACATCATTTCGCCAAATTCTTCTCCTTGTTTTTTGCCATCAATCCAGATACTTGCTTTAACATTCTTAAGACTAAGTCCTTGCAATTGCTGAGCAATTCTTCCTTTGGTTTCAAAAGGAACTAAAGCAGGGCAAATTTCAGTAATGGTATGACCAATTTCTTTTGCCATTTTGTATCCATCACCTGTTGAACCTGTTGCAGGATATGATGCACCACCTGTTGCTAAAATTACTTTATCAGCAAAATAGGAAATATTATTGGCTATAACTCCCTTTATTTCATTATTTTCTGTAATTAATTTTGTAGCAGATGCTTCTTTTTTTACAAAAACCCTGTTTTTCTCTACCCATTTTACTAAAGCATAAAAAATATCCTGAGCAAGTTCGCTGCTTGGAAAAGCTCTTTGTCCACGTTCAACTGTAATAGGAACCCCTTTTTTTTCAAAAAAGTCTATCAGATCCTGAGAGAAAAATTGAGAAAAAGCATGACGCATAAAACGTGAATTTTCGCCAATATGCTCTAAAAATTCACGCATAGGAGAAACATTGGTCAGGTTGCATCTGCCTTTCCCTGTTATTCGTAATTTTCTTCCAGGTTGGCTCATTTTTTCAAGTAACAGTACTTTTTGTCCCAATTCTGCTGATTTTCCAGCAGCCATTAAACCTGCTGCACCTCCTCCAACTACTATTACATCGAATTGATTCATAAGAATTTAATTTATTTCTTCCAGAATGAAGGAGCAAAAAGTATAAAAACTGTAAAAATTTCCAAACGACCAATTAACATCATAAAAGACAAAATCCATTTACCAAAAAGAGGAACCATTGAAAAATTTGTTGCAGGTCCACCAACATCACCTAAACCTGGTCCGATACCTGCCATACAGGTTGCTACTGCTCCAATAGAAGAAACAGGATTAACACCTGTAATGGATAGAGCAAAAGATGAAATTGCAAAAATAATTATATACATCATAAAAAAAGCCAAAACATTAAAAATAATATCTTGATGTACTGGTTTTCCATCCAATCTTACAGGTAATACTGCTGATGGATGCATTAACCTTTTAAATTCAAGTGAAACATTTTTTAATAGAAGTAAATGTCGAATTATTTTTATTCCGCCTGTTGTTGAGCCAGCACAGCCTCCGCTAAACATTAAGAGGAATATAAAGAACCAAAGAAAAGGAGACCATTTCATATAGTCGGCTGTAACAAATCCTGTGCAAGAAACTATACTTGAAACCGTAAACCATGAATCCCTGAATGCTTTCTCGAAATCATTGTATTGATTGTATTTATCAAAAAATAAAAAACCTGCAATGATTAATGAGGAACCAAAAATAATTGTAAGAAAAAGTCTGAATTCCTCATTTTTATATACTCTTTTAAATTTACCTTTTAGTAAAAAGTAGTGTAATGAAAAACTGGTTGCAGCCAACATCATGAAAATTGTACAAACATACTGAATATAAGGTGAATATTGTCCAATACTTGTATTTTTCGGAGAAAAACCACCTGTTCCCATTGTACCAAAAGCATGGCAAAGTGATTCAAATAAATTCATTCCTCCCAATAATAACAAGATTGTTAATATTGCGGTAAGTAAAACATAAATTCCCCATAATCTTTTTGCAGTTTCTGTGATTCTTGGATGAAGTTTGTCAGTACTAATTCCTGATGATTCTGCATTAAAAAGCTGCATACCTCCTATTCCTAAAAAAGGTAAAATAGCAACTGTTAAAACAATTATACCCATTCCTCCAATCCAATGGGTCATACTTCTCCAGAATAATATTCCTTTTGGAACAATCTCAATATCAGTTAAAATTGAGGCTCCAGTTGTTGAAAACCCGGAAATTGTTTCAAAAAATGCATCTGTAAATGAAGGGATTGAATTACTGATGATAAACGGAAGTGTACCAAAAATTGAAATTACTACCCAGGAAAAGCTTACAATAACATAACCTTCTCTTTTCCCGATACTTTTTTCATCAGCTTCTTTTGTAATTATTCTGAAAAGTATTCCAAATAAAAGTGTAATCAAACCTGAAATCAGTATGGCATTAAAATCAGTACCTCCGTAATAATATGAAAATGGAAGTGCCGTAAAAATAAATAGGCCCTCAATAACCAGTAATATTCCTAAAAATCTGATAATTATTGAAAAATTCATTTTTAAATTATTAATGGAAAATTTTTGAAATTTTTGTAATGGCTTCAGGTAATGCGAAAACTACAACCTTATCATTTTCCTGTACCTGGAAATTTCCAACTGCAATATAGCTTTCTTCTCCTCTAACAATACCACCGACTATAGCTCCATCAGGAAATTCAATTTTTTTAATCGGCTTTTTTGTTATTGTAGCATTATGTTTAACTACAAATTCCAGAACTTCAGCATCTATACCACTTAAACATTTTGAAGATGTAACCATAGCGTCCATTGTAAAACGTGCAATATAACTGGCAGTTATCAGTTTTTTATTGATAATTGTATCTATACCTATGTTTTGTGAGATGTCAATATAATCAATGTTTTCTACAAGTGCAATAGTTCTTTTTACTCCATATTTTCTGGCATGTAAACAAGTTAAAATATTAGTTTCTGTATGGTTTGTAAGTGCTATAAAAGCATCCATTTTTCTAATTCCTTCTTCTTCCAATAAACCGATATCTGTAGCATCACCATTGATAATAAGCGTCTTTGTAAGATCTTCTGTTAATTTAAAACATCTTTCCTTATCAGTTTCAATTAGTTTGATATTAATTTTTTCTTCAAGGCTTCGGGCAGTTTTCCTGCCAATTCTACCGCCACCAACAATCATTATATTTTTTATATCAATCTTGGTTTTTCCTCCAAGCTTGAAAAGTTCATTCATGCCAGATGGCTTGGTTATTACATATATAAGATCATTTTTCAAGAATACATCATTTCCTTTTGGGATTATTGTTTTTGAATTACGATGAATAGCTACTGCACGAAAATCAAGATAAGAATATTCTTTTGCAATTTGATCCAAAGATTTGTTAAGAACCAAAGCATGTTCATCTAAACGAATAAGAAAAAGGACTAATTTCCCGTCAGAAAAATCGAAAACTTCAGTTGCTACTGTTTGGTTTAATAAATTAATAATTTCTTTTGCTGCAATTCTCTCAGGGCAAACTAATGAATCAACTCCAAGATTTGTAAATATTTCACGGTTTTCTTCCGTAAGATATTCTATGTTATTTATTCTGGCAATTGTTCGTTTTGCTCCTAATTTTTTTCCTAAAATACAAGTCATCAGGTTAACATGCTCATGGTGAACTACTGATATCAATAAATCCGCTTTTTCAACATTCGCACTTTCGAGAACTGAAACAGAGGTTGAATCTCCGGTTATTGTTAATAAATCAGTATGAGATTCAATAAGTTTGAGTAATTCCTTATTTGGATCAATGATTGTAATATTGTGTTTATCAAAAGATAACGATTTTGCTAAATGGAATCCAACTTCTCCGTCTCCGGCTATTATTATGTTCATTTATCAGAAAATTATTGAGCGCAAATTTATATTAAGTTTTTCCTAAAAACTAATTTTTTTTAATTAATATAAAAAATTATTATAAGGGTAGCGTATTATATGAATTTTCTTTACTTCTTCATATAAAAAATCTTTTAATTGTTCGATATTTTCTTTTTGTTTGGCTGAAATAAAAATACTTTGAAGATTTGTTTTGGCCATCCATGACTTTTTTAAGTCTTCTAAGGTCATATTTTCTTTGGTAGCAGGTGTAAGATCGTCATCTTCCTTAACAGTAAATTGGTATGCATCTATTTTGTTGAAAAGGGTTATGCTAGGTTTATTACTTGCATTTAATTCACTAAGTGTTTGTTTAACAACATTTAATTGTTCTTCAAATCCAATATGAGAAATATCAACAACATTTATTAAAATATCTGCTTCCCTAACTTCATCTAAAGTTGATTTAAATGACTCTACCAAGTCGTGAGGCAATTTGCGAATAAAACCAACAGTATCCGTTAGTAAAAAAGGTAAATTTCTGATAACTACTTTGCGTACAGTAGTGTCAAGAGTTGCAAAAAGCTTGTTTTCTGCAAAAACATCCGATTTACTTAATACATTCATCAACGTTGATTTGCCAACATTGGTATAACCAACTAAAGCTACTCTTACCATTTCTTCGCGATTTTTCCTTTGAGTAACCATTTGCTTATCAATATCTTTAAGTTTTTCTTTAAGCAAAGTGATTTTTTCACGGATAATTCTACGATCAGTTTCTATTTCTTTTTCGCCAGGTCCACGCATTCCCATTCCTCCACGCTGACGGGTAAGATGTGTCCACATTCGTGTTAATCGTGGCAGTAAATATTGATATTGTGCAAGTTCTACTTGTGTTTTTGCATGTGAAGTTCTGGCTCTGCGTGCAAAAATATCTAAAATTAAATTGGTACGATCCAGTATTTTGCAATTAAGCTCGCGTTCAATATTTCTAATTTGAGAAGGACTTAATTCATCGTCAAAAACAGCAATACTTACATTTTCTGCCTCGATGTATTCTTTAATTTCTGCTAGTTTTCCCGAACCTACAAATGTTCTGGAATCAGGGCGTTCCATTCTTTGAACAAACCGATTTACGGTTATTCCTCCTGCTGTATCTACCAAAAATGCCAATTCATCAAGATATTCATTCACTTTTTCAATATCCTGATTTTGATATATTATGCCTATCAATACGGCTGTTTCCTGTTTTTTAGCGGTTTCTATCAATTTGTATTTTTAAATAAATTAGCGACGATGTGATGATGAAGAATGTTCGGATGCTTTATAAATCAGGTATAATGACATGATTATTAATAATATATATACCGGAATAATTTCAATATCAAATCCTTCATTGGCAATAAATGTAATAATTTTGAAAAAGCTTGTTATAAAAACAACAAAAAAAGCAAAACTTCTGAAATTTTTTCTTCTTAAAGCAGAAGTAATTAGACTTAAAGCAAAGAAAATAACTACAATAATAACTTTTAATGTAGTTTCCCAAAAATTATTCTGAACTTTAGAAGTTAGAAAAAAAACATTATAAAAAACTGAAAATAAAAAGAATACAACTCCAGCTTTGAGTAATATTTCATAAACTAATGACGAGGTACTTCTTTTCTCCATACGATTTAATTAAAATGATTTAAATCCTATAATTTCTCTAACTTCTTTTACTGTTTTTGTAGCACTTTCACGTGCTTTTTCTGCTCCCATTTCAGCTACTTTACGAAGATATACGTTATTTGAATTAAGTTCAGCAATTTTTTCGCGAAAAGGTTCAGTAAATTTTATAATATCTTCAGCCAGTTGTATTTTCATATCACCATATCTAATTTGGCAACTATTGTATAAATCGCTGAAATGATTGTATGTTTCTGATGGAGAGATAATTTTCATTATATTGAAAATATTTTCAATAGCTTGTGGTTTAGGTTGATTAGGTTCGGTTGGACCTGCATCTGTAACCGCTTTTTTCATTTTTTTGAGAATCATTTCAGGAGAATCTCCGAGATAAATGCAAGAGTTTTCGTTATCAGATTTCGACATTTTTGTACTTCCGTCCAATCCAGGGATTTTAATTAGTTCTTCGCCAAAATTATAAGCGACTGGTTCGGGGAAATAATCAACTTTATACATTCTGTTAAAGCGATTTACAAAATTACGCATCATTTCCAGATGTTGTTCCTGATCTTTTCCAACAGGAACTTTATGTGCCCTGTGAATGATAACATCAGCAGCCATTAAAGTAGGGTATGTAAGTAATCCAGCATTAACATTATTGGGTTGACGACGGATTTTTTCTTTAAAAGATGCAACACGTTCCAATTCTCCAACATAAGCATTCATGTTTAAAAGCAAATATAATTCAGCTACCTGAGGTACATCACTTTGTATATAAACAGTTGCAGCTTCTGGGTCGAGTCCGGCAGCTAAATAATTAACCAATACCCGCTTTACATTTCCATGTAAATCTTCTGGAGTGGGATGTGTTGTTAATGAATGATAATCAGCTATAAAAAAATAGCAATTATTTTCATGCTGCATTTTCAGAAAATTACGGAGTGCCCCGAAATAGTTTCCCAAATGCAAATCACCTGTTGGTCTGATGCCGCTTACTACTATATCCATAATTTGCAAAAGTACAAAAAATATTAATTATAGATATTGATTTAATGAAAAGTGTTTTATACAGATTAACAATTATTTCAAAATATACATAAATCTTCTTTATTGAATTTGAAAGGTTTTTCAAATATTGATTATTAAAATTAAATAGCTTAAATAAACAGATTTATTAAATTTTCTCGAAAATAATGAATTCCTACAAAATAATCATAAGAAGACCAAAATTTGCAATTGTTTATTAATAAAGTACTATTGAAAATTATTGAGGATTTTTGACAAAATTTATTTATTTTTAATTAAGAAATTAAAAAAAGTGTACTTTTGAAAAATATTACATTTAGTTATATATTTGTTACTTCTATTTTTAAACAAACTATTTTTTTAAAAAATATTTAGAATTTATATATAAGAAAATCAAGCTTAATATATTAAAAATCAGTGTTTATAATTATAATAATTATGAAAAAATCAAATATCAAACCAAAAACAATTTCAGCAAAAAAGGAAAATTTAAAATCAAGTAAATTTGATATTTTTTTAGAGAAAAATAAATCCTATATCTCACTTTCAATCGTTATATTTGCAGGTATTATTGTTTTTAAGGAATTTTTATTTTTAAACAGTGCTTATCTTTTTAAAGATATTGCCAGTGATTCTATTAATGGTTATTTTCCTTTTCTTTCTCATTATCATGATTATTTAAAAGAAAATAGCTTTGTTGGATGGAGTTTCAGTATTGGAATGGGACAAAGTGTTGTTAATATAATTACTGCACAATCAGACATTTCGTATTTGTTATCGTCATTATTTAATAAATCAAGTTTACCTTTCATAGCTAATTATATTGAGTTTTTCAAATTAGTAGCAACCGCTTTTTTCTTTTATTTATATTTGAAAAATCTAAAGTTTTCTCCATTTGTAACAATAATTGGAAGTTTAATTTTACCTTTTTCTTCCTTTTTTATTATTGGAGGCAACTGGCAAATTTTTTCAAGTCAGGTTTTGCTCTTGTCAATGCTTTTATTTGCTTTAGAAAAGATATATTTAAAAAAGATGTATTGGTTTTTTCCAGTTATAATTTTTATGATTTCAATTACACAGGTTTTTAGTTTGTATGTTTTTGGAGTTTTTATTTTTATTTATACATTATTTAGATATTTAAGTTTTGATAGTAGCTTTGTTTTTAAAAAAATAATATTATTATATTTAAATATCTTTGCTTTAAGTATTTTAGGATTTTTGTTATCCTCTTTTTTTACATTTAATGTTATTCACGAACTTATTAATGGACCTCGTGTTGGTGGTGAATCCAGTTATTTTAAAGCCCTTTCCACTGTTGCTGTTTTTTCGCTTGATAATAATTCAATTAACAGTTTTAGTTACGGAATTCCTTTTTTACATTTAAAAACTTTAATTCTTCGTTTTTTTTCAAGCGATATTTTGGGAACTGGTATAGATTTTAAAGGGTGGTATAATTATATGGAAGCTCCAATGTCTTATATTGGGATAATTACACTGATTTTATTTCCTCAGATATTTCAGTTTTTAAGTAAAAAAAAGAAAATCGTATTTTCTGTTTTTTTAGGTTTTTGGGGTTTGCTTTGTGTTTTCCCTTTTTTTAGGTATGCTTTTTGGCTTTTTTCTGGTGATTATTACCGAATATTATCTCTTTTTGTTTCATTTTTCCTTTTATTTTTTGCTTTAAATGCACTTACTAAAATTGATTTGTCGAATAAATTAAATATAAAAACACTCTTAATTACATCAATTCTATTATTAATTTTGCTTTTTATCCCTTATTTCCCGCAAGAAGCAAAAAGAATTAATAAGGATATTCAGAATTCAGTTGCTTTCTTTTTAATTTCTTATACTTTTTTACTTTATTTATTTACTACAAAATATAAACAACTTGCAAAAATACTTATTATAATTCTTGTTTTTGTTGAAGTTGTTTCTTTTTCAAATATTTCTCTTAACAAAAGAGATTTTATTAATAGAAAAACCGGATTTAAGGAAGAAGCAATATTATCGAAACGTGAATTAAAGCAAAGAATTGGCTATAATGATTTTACAAATGAAGCAATACGTTTTATTTCAGGAAAAGATAATAGTTTTTTCAGAATAAACAAGGATTATTCATCTGGTTTAGCAATGCATAGCAGTACGAATGATGCTATGGTACATAATTACTACGGAACTCAGTCATATAGTTCATTTAATCAAAAATATTATATCAATTTCCTTTCTGGTTTTAATGTTATTGATGCTAAAGTTGAGTCTCAAACAAGGTGGGCAAGAGGTCTCGTTAATCGTCCTATTCTTCAAACTCTCGCAAGCACAAAATATCAAATCAGTAAAAACCCTGTTGAGTCAGATCTTTTTATTAAATATACGTATGATTCTATCATTCAATTTGAAGATGTAAAGGTATTGCAAAATAAGAATTTCCTTCCGCTTGGATTTTGCTATGATAAATATATTAGTAATGAAGATTTTAAAAATATTTCAGATTTCAATAAAGATGTTACTTCTCTTAGCGCATTAGTAATTAATGAAAAGGAAGCTCCCGATTATAAAAGAATTACCAATTCTTGTATGAAATTTTTAATAAAAGATACCGTTAATATGGCAGAATACACTTTTGACAAGTATTCTTTAAATATTTCAAGATTAAAAGAAGATACTTTAAAAATTACGTATCGTTCACAAAATGAGATAAAAGGAGAAATTGAAATTAAATCTGATAAAATCCTTTTCTTTTCAATTCCTTTTGACGATGGTTGGAAAGCAAAAGTTGATGGAAATGATGCAAAAATTAATATTGTTGATTTTGGTTTGATGGGCTTATTTCTCGAAAAGGGTAAGCATAAAGTCGAATTATACTATGTTGCACCTTGGTTTGAGTATGGAAAAATAGCTTCTTTGTCTGGTTTGTTTATATATATTATTTTACTGGTATTTATTTTGATAAAAAAGAAAAGAACAAATTGATAAACAGTGAAAGAAAGTGTATAAATTTCCCATTAATCTGCAGATTTATCTTATTGTCCACGAATTCCTACAAAATAATCATTGGAAGACAAAAATTTGCAACTGTTTATTAATAAAAGACTAATGAAAATACTTGCAGGTTTAAGTTTCAAATATTTTCTTCATCCTTTATAAGTTAAATGCATAACAGCATTTATTTTGATATATTTAATGAAATAAATATTAATTTTCTAAACGAGCTGCCTGATTTAAATATTCTCTGGCTTTTTCATTGTTTTTTAGGTTTGTATATACTATTCCAATGTTTTTCAGAAGCTTGGCATTAGGAGCTTTTTTTAAGCGATTGGCTTCCAATAAAGGATTAAGTGCTTTGGACCACAATCCTATAGATGCATAAGCTTCTCCAAGACTTAAATGTGCATCGGCATAAGTAGGATTAATTTCTGTTGCTTTTTTAAGATACGGAATGCTTCCCTCAGTATCATTTTTTTGATGAAGCATAATTATACCAATATTGAAATTAATATCAAAACGCATACTGTCTATTGCAAGAAATTCAAGATAATATTTTAATTTTTCATCCGGATTATTACATTGATTTATTACTGAAATGAAATTAGTATAAACCTTTTCTTCTTTTGGGAGATATTTTAAAATGGTTTTGTAAGTTTTTATTATTTGAGGATAGTTTCTGTCTTTTTCATAATGGGCAGCTGCTAAATTAAAAAGTGCAACTATTTGTTTTGGATATATTTCAATTGCTTTATTCAAATAAATTATACTTTGACTTAACAAACTATCGCGTATTATTTTATTCTGATTTTTTTGTGCTTCATATATAAGATATTCTCCAGCCAAAGCATTTCCTTTTGCACTGTTTTCTGAAACCTGAACATCTGTCAAAAACAGAGTTTTGCTATCGTACCAATCCCGATTTCTATCTCTTGTTTTAAACGTATATAAAATTAATATAATTCCAAAAAGTATTAACGACAAGTGTTTAAAGCTTGATTTTAGGATAATTAATTTGGACAAATCAGTAAATAAAAACCAGGATAATGCAAAACAAAATGCAAGTGAAGACATATAAATGAATCGTTCATTCATAAAAACTCCAATCGGGAAAAAAACATTTGAAGTTATTGAAAGTGTTGTTAAATAAAGGAAAATGGCAAAAGAGTATGGATTCCGCTTTTTGATCTTTATTATTGCAAATATAAGCATTGCTATATAAATTATTATCGGTATTATTGCTTTTAAGTCAGAAGGATTAATGATTGGTATGTGATATGGATAATAGTCATAAGTTAGCGGGTGTGGGAAAAATAAAAGCTTTAAATATAAACCAAGTGTATATAAAATCGTTGAATATCTCTGAATAAAGTTCATTTCTACGAAGGGATTGTTCATCAGATCATCTGCAAGAAAAGATACCTTGCCGCCAATTACTGATTGCCGGATAATAAAGAACACAACAGTTGCCACAGCGAGCGGAATAATACCTTTCAGAACCTTACTGAATGGGAATCTCATAAAATAATAAACTGCCAATGGAATTACAGCAATAAAAGTAAGAGTATTCTCTTTTGATAATAATCCTAAAAAAAAGCTGATTCCAGCAGAAATAAGCATCCATATTTTATTAGTTTCGAGCCAACGAATAATAAACCAAAGACTTGATAAGGAAAAAAGCAGTGTAAGAATTTCATCTCTTCCTTTTATATTGGCAATAACTTCTGTATGAATAGGATGTGCAATAAATAGAATGGCTGTAGCAAATGGAACTGATTTCCACCAATTTGGAATTTTTAAAGCATTATCCTTAAAATAATGAATCATTAACCGGTTAAATATAAAAAAAATCAGTAACCCTGTAATTGCTAGCATTATAATATTAAAGAAATGACTTACAGCTGGATTTTCTCCGAAAAATTGATATTCTATCGCATGTGTAATTAATGAAAGTGGTCTGTAACGTCCACCTGCAACCATGTTCTGATCTTTTCCAAAATATCCTGCAAACAAATCATAGCTTAGGATTTCTTTAATTCCATCGAAGCCTTTTTTTGTAAATTCATTTCCTGTAATTACGATAGTATCATCTAAAGCATATTTTAATGATAATGTATTACCATATAAAATAAAACTTGCCAAAAAAATAATTAAAGAAACCCATAACTTATCTTTAAATGAATAATATTTTGGAAATGATGTTCTGGTATTTTTATTTATTTGGGGTTCAATCTTTTTTGAAATTGTATTTTTCTGCCCTGATTTATTTGTTTGATTGATGTTTTTCATAAAATTATTATGTAATGTAAAGATTTAAAATGACTTTCATACATTTATAGTCATTGTTTATCAGCTTTTTGCTTAAGGGTATTGAGATAGTCTTTATTTATATTATAACCATTTTTTAAAGCTTCGTTTGCCGAATAAAAAGCATCTTTGTAATTTCCTAAATTATTTTGAGCAACTGATAAATTATACCATGCTCCCGAAAACTTTGGATTTAATGAAGTTGCTTTTGTATAATCAATTATTGCTTCCTGATTTTTACCATTTTTCAGCAGAGCTGTTCCTCTGTAAAAATAAATATCTGAATCATCGGTTTTTGTTTTTATATAAAGATTACAGTATTTTATACATTCATCATTTAATTGAAGATTCAAATATGATATTGCCAGATTTTTGTATAATTCCAATTGATTTGGATTGATTTTTAGTGATATCAGAAAGCTTTCAACAGCTTCTTTATGTTTATTCATTATCGCAAGTGAAATTCCTTTATTGAGGTAAATTTCATAATTATTTTTTTCCAGTGATAATCCTTTACTATACATTTCCATTGACTTATTAAACATATTGTTGGCTTCAGGAATATCCGATTTTTGCAATGCTTCCTGTAGCTTTAATCCATAGAAATTCCCCATGTTTGAATAAGCTTTAACTTCATCGGTATTTGCGAGTACCAATATATTATAATCATCAAATGCTTTATCCATTTGGTTGTGTTCGCGATAGTAATTTGCCCGATTAATATAAGCAGTTATAACTCCTACTTTCTCAACTCTTAATACATTTCCGCTTTGTGTAATTTTATAAGGATATTTTTCAATTACATCTGTCCATAATTTTTCGCTGTTTGTCCATACTTTAACCCTGTTAAAGCTTAAAACACTAAATATTAATGCTAATAAAAAAATAATACCGATCGTAATACTTTTTGTTTTTTGTTTTTCAATAAAAGGATTTGCAAATGAAAATATCATAAAAAAAGCACCAATAAAAGGCAGATAGGAATAACGATCTGCCATAATTGCTTTTCCTACAGAGATAAACTGCAAAACCAAAACGATTGTAGCAATAAAAAATCCAATTCCAAAAAGGGCAATGTTGAATTTCGTTTTGTCTTTTTTTAAGAATATAATTAGTGGAATAGCAATAATTAGAAGAGCAATTATTGGTGAAATCTGATGTAATAATGGAATATTACCAGTCTCATTTAAATTTGGATATGGATAAAATGCAGAGAGATTAACAGGAAATAGCAATTTAACCCAATACATTAAAAATCCATAAGCAGCAAACTGAAAACGTTGCAGAAGCGAAAAAATTTCAAACTTCCCTATAGCTTCAGTGGATTGAATATTAATTGCCATCATTCCGGCCCATATCGAAACAGCAAAAAAAGGAATCTTTTCTACCAGGGTTTTCCATGTAAATTTGCGGGGATAGTATAAATCTATTAATATTAAAACCAAAGGAAGAACTACTCCCATTGCTTTGCTTAAGCAACTTAATATGAAGAAGATAATGCAAAGAAAAACTAATCCGATTTTTTTTGAATCAAGGTATTTTATATAGGAAATAAGTGATAATAAAAAGAAGAAAGCATACAAAACATCCTTTCTTTCCGAAATCCAGGCTACGCTCTCAACATGCATAGGATGAATACCAAAGAAAAGAGCGGAAAACAATGCTATCCAAAACTTTTTCTTAGTAAGCAGGTAAATAAAAATAAATACGAGCAGCGTGTTTAGTAAGTGAAATATGATATTGGTAAGAAAATAGGAAGTAGGATTAAGTTTGGAAAAATGATGGTTTATTGCAAGCGAAAGCATGGTAACCGGATGATAATTTAAGGATACATGATTACTTGGATTAAACATTTGCTTTATATTCGACCAATCCAGACTCTTGATTTGGGTTTGTTTTGTAACATAAACGGGATCGTCCCAGTTGGTAAATTCCTTTAAGCTATTAAGTGCAGGAATATAAGTTATAAAAGTTGCCAGAAGTATAAGTCCAACAAATAATAATTTCTTACTGTCTTTATACCAATGTATTGAAATTGATTCTGTTTTATGAATGTTCTGCTTATTGAATTCTGATTTCTTTAACGCTGTTTTTTGTTGTTTTTTCATTTTTTAAAATAATTGGTTTTTGCTTTCTTAAAGTTTGTAAATGATTGATTCAATATTGAATATTGCTATTAATGTATAAAAAAACCCTCATTTTTGTATCAAAAAACAAAGATATATAAAAAATCGATTTCTGTTATAATTATAATTTGAAATTAAATAAGAAGTATTTTTAACAAAATAATTGTAAGACATTAATAAAGCTGTTAATTATTCGATATGAATGAATTTATTTTTTAAATTTTGTCAGTTAGTAATTTTTAATTAATTTAGTTGCCAAAGTTTAAGTGTATTCAATAAACTTTAAAACTTAATAATATTTTATTCTGTAAATTTTGTTTCAATGAATAATTTAAGAATTATTGACCTTCCTAAAGTAGAGGATCCACGCGGAAATCTTACTATTATTGAATATGGGAAAAATTTACCATTTCAAATAAAAAGGGTTTATTGGATATATGATGTTCCCGGTGGTCAAACAAGAGGAGGTCATGCATTTAAAAATCAATTGGAATTAGTTGTAGCTTTATCAGGTAGCTTTGATGTAGTTGTAAATAATGGTGCTCAGGAAAACAGATTTCATCTTAACAGGTCTTATTTTGGTTTGTATATTCCAAATGGATTGTGGCGACACATGGACAATTTCAGTACCAATTCAGTTGCTCTTGTTTTATCTTCTACATTATACGATGAAAATGATTACATCAGAGATTATCAAAACTATTTGTTATGGAAAAAGTAAACAGAAAAGTGAATGTTTTCGATTGTTCTATTATCGAATTACCGCGATATAAGTTTAGAGCTGGAAATATTAGTATTTTCGAAAATATTGAAGATTTACCTTTTGAAGCAAATCGTATTTTTTATATTTATGATATTCCGGGAGGAGAAGATCGTGGAGCTCATGCACATAGAGAATGTCATCAATTTTTAATAGCTGTAAGTGGAAGTTTTGAAGTAGAACTTGATGATGGAATTTACAAAAAAACAGTTGTACTTAACAGACCTTTTAATGGGCTGCATATTCCTCCTGGTATTTGGGCTGCTGAAAAAGGTTTTTCTGCTGGTGCAGTGTGCCTGGTAATTGCTTCCGATATTTTTAAGGAAGAAGATTATATAAGAGACTATTCATCATTTATCCACTTTAAACATGAATTATAAAATACACTCACTTTCTGATGTTCAATCGGTTTCAATCGGTGAGAATTCAGTTATATGGCAATTTTGTGTGATATTAAAAAATGCAGTAATAGGTAAAAATTGCAATATAAATTGTAATGTTTTTATTGAAAATGATGTATTGATTGGTGATAATGTTACCGTTAAACCGGGTGTTCAGATTTGGGACGGACTTAGAATTGGGAATAATGTATTTATTGGTCCTAATGTAAGTTTTACAAATAATTTAGTTCCTCGTTCGAAAAATTATCCGACCAAAAATGAACAGACCATAATTGAAGAAGGAGCTTCAATTGGTGCTAATTCAACTGTTATTGCAGGTATTACCATTGGGAAATATGCATTTATCGGAGCTGGAAGTGTTGTTACAAAAAATATTCCTGAATTTACTTCATGGTATGGAAATCCAGCTAAGCATAAAGGTTTTGTAACAAAAGAGGGTGTTTTGATTGATTTGCAATTAAATGATAAGTTGGGGAATAAATATGTTTTAATTAATAATGAACCTATGTTAAAATGATAAAATTTCTTGATTTGCAGAAAATAAATGCTCAATATTCAGAGGAATTAAAGCAAGTGGCAGCAGAAATTATTGATTCTGGTTGGTATTTATTGGGTGAAAAAGTGAAGAGTTTTGAAAATAAACTAGCTCAATTTATAGCTGTTGATCATGTTATAGCAGTTGCAAATGGACTTGATGCTTTACGTCTGATTCTTAAAGCATATATTCAAATGGGTGTAATGCAGGAAGGAGATGAAATAATTGTGCCTGCAAATACTTATATTGCAACTATTATTGCTATAACTGACAATCGTTTAAAACCTGTATTGGTTGAGCCTGATATAAATACCTTTAATCTTGATAGCAATCTTATTGAGCAACATATTACTGAACGAACCCGAGCAATTATGGTTGTTCATCTTTATGGAATGGTATGCTGGAGCGATGAATTGGAATCAATTGCAAAAAAATATAAGCTTAAAATTATTGAAGATAATGCACAGGCTATCGGAGCTAAATGGAAAGGAAAAAGAACAGGTGCTCTGGGTGATGCCGCTGGTTTTAGTTTTTACCCTGGCAAAAATTTAGGTGCTTTGGGTGATTCTGGTGCTGTAACTACTAATGATTTACAATTGGCGAATCTTATTCGTGCTCTTGCCAATTATGGTAGCAATGAAAAATATTATAACGAATATCAAGGTCTAAATAGTAGGATGGATGAAATACAGGCAGCTTTTCTAAGTATAAAACTTAATTATATTGATGCCGAAAATCAGACTCGATGTAATATCGCCAGTTTTTATTGCCAGAATATTAATCATCCTGATATTATTTTGCCCGTTTCTCCAACTTATCAAGTAGAATCAGAAGAACATGTATTTCATCTTTTTGTAATCAGAACGCAAAATCGCGAAAAACTTCAAAAATATTTGCTCAGCAATGGCATTCAAACTATGATTCATTATCCTATTCCTCCTCATAAGCAAAAAGCCTATCCTGATTTTCGTAATTTGATGTTACCTATATCCGAAAAAATTCATACAGAAGTATTAAGTCTGCCTATTAGCCCGGTATTGACTGAAATTGAAATTAATAAAATAACACATTGTATAAATGCTTTTAAAATTTAACAAACATATTTTCAAATTGTTAGGTGGGTTTTCGGTAATTGGATTAATTACAACATTACTCTCTTTACTTATGATTTTTGTTTTCCTAAAAATAGTACAGACTCCTCTTATTATTACTTACGTATGTATTTATACTGCAAGTATTTTGTTGTCATTTATTCTTAATTCTGTTTTTGTATTCAAGTCAAATTTATCAGTTAAAAACGGACTGAAATATTTCTTAATCTATTTTAGCGGAATGTTGTTAGGAACATTACTATTGTGGGTTTTTAAGAAAATAATTCCATTAGAAAATTACATTCTGGGATATTTGGTATTACCTTTTACAATGGTATGGAATTTTTCGTTTTCATTTATACTTCTAAAACCAGAAAAATCATGTTAAGTCTAATTTTACTTTCATATTATAGTGGCGACCGTATTATAAAAGCTTATCAGAAGCTTTCGGAAATACTAGGTAATGAAAAAATACCTTTTGAGTTAATTATTATTGACGATGGCTCAAAAGATAATTCTTATGAAATTGCTTTGAAATTGGAAAAAGATTATCCAAATGTCATTGCCTATCAGTTAAGTAAAAATTACACATCGCATTATGCTATTTTTGCAGGGTTGAGTGTATGTAACGGCTTGTGTGCTATGCCTATTGTAGATGATGAGCAACAACCGTATCAATCAATAGTTGATATGTACAGGTTATGGCAAAATGGCGGGAAAATTATAATTCCTTATCGTGTGAAGCGTAATGATGGTTTTTTTAATAACTTCTTTGCCAACACTTACTATAGTGTAATTAATAAACTTTCTGATTTAAAGTTTCCGGAAGGTGGTGCCGATTTGTTTTTTATAGATAGAGAAATTGTTGATATTCTCAATTCAAGAATTCATGCTATTAATACTTCAAGTATTACCGAAGTGCTTAGATTAGGTTATAATCCGCATTTTTATGCTTATGAAAGAGTTAAGGGTATAAATACCAAATCAAGATGGACTTTAAAGAAAAAGATAAGATTATTTAAAGATACATTTTTTTCCAGTTCAACATGGCCTGTAAAAGTAATTACATTCTTAGGTATCTTCTTTTCATTCTTTTCTATACTTATTATTGTTTTTTATACTTATATCCGTTTTTTTGGTAATCCAGTCTTTTGGGGCGAAAATATGCCCGGTTGGACTTCAACTGTTGTAATTATTTCCTTTTTCTCAGGTTTAATTTTATTTTCTTTAGGTATAATTGCAGAATACATCTGGCGAATTTACGAAGAAGTCAAAAACCGACCTGGTTATCTGATTAAGAAGAAATAAGCAAATTTCAGATTAACTTTACATCTAGATGTAAAATTAAAATATAATCTTTTATATTGTGTCAACACAAAATAATTTACTCTTTCTTTTGAAACTGAAATCAAAAAAAGTGAAATTACAACCTGAATTTTAGATTGAAATTGAGTATTGTAAAAAATCAGTGAAAGTGTAAATTAATAAATAACGAGCTTTTCAACCTTTACATCATCTTTATTAATATATCTAACAAAGTAAATTCCTTTTGCTAAACCAGCAAAGTCGAAGGTCTTACTCCATTTTGAATCAGTTTTTCCTGTTTTTTCAGCAAAGAGCTTTTGACCATTCATATTTATAATATTTATTTCAGCATTTCCCGAACTTCCTACAACTGCAACAGTAAACTTGCTATGAGTTGGATTGGGATAAATCTTTAGACTAAAGTTATGCAAATCTGTGTCATTAATATCAGTACATGGACTAAAAGTAACCAAAGCATTATTTGTTGTTTTACAACCATTACTGTTTGCCAGCTGAACATAAATTACATGTGTTCCCATACCGTAACCAGTTGAATCGAATGTAATACTTGAGGTAGTTGCCCCATTCGACCAAAGATAAGAATTAAAACCACTTCCTGCATTAAGTGTTACTGTGTTATTTGCACAAACAGTAGTGTCGTGAAGCATATTGGTAAATGGAAAAGGAAGGATGTTGATGGTTTTTGTTTTGGAATCAGTGCACAAACTACTATCAGTTACTGTTAATTTTACAGTATAAGTTCCCTGAAATGGGAAAACGTAACTCAAAGTATTTCCTGTATAATCAATACTGCCATCATTATTAATATCCCATAAATACATTGCTGTTGAGTGAACTGCACTATTGTCTTCAAAAAGGGTAGGTTGTCCTGTGCATAATCCGCTATAAGTAAAATCTGCTGTAAAACAAGGTCTCCAACCATCATTTTTAATGCTGAAATCAGATGTATTTAAACCGCTTACATTTTGAGCAGCTTTAATGCTGTAATAGTAAATTTGTCCTTTTAATGCATTGGTATCAATATAATTAGTTGAAGTTAACCATGAAGTGATGGCTGCACCGTTTGAGCCTGCATTATCACTTCTATACAGCATATAATGAGAGGCTCCGCCCATCGCATTCCATGATACATGAACTCCATCAGAATACTGACCATCTGAGGCTAAAACTCCTGTTGGTGTAGATATTATTCCTTTCTGTTTAATTTCAATTACATAAGGACTGTTGGAAGCTCCCGTTGAAGTTATTGTAATATGACCGGTTCGGGCTGCCCCTGTATTTGAAGTTATTGATAAGCAGATTTTCCCATTGTTAACTCCATTACTTCCATTTGTAATGCTTAACCACGAAGGAAAATCGGAAACCGCATTCCATGACATACTACCAGCGCCTGAATTTAAAATGGAAATAGTATCAAGTATTGCTGTGGCCAAAAGATCGCGTTTTGTGGGATATGTTAATATAACCGGTACATCCTGATTGTTTAAGCACAATGTATCATCATAAGTTCCATTATTTCCGTTATCAATATAAATACAAACATCCTGTGTTTGAATTCCCTG
>CAZYEM010000007.1:32635-37689 GCA_964646395.1 uncultured Bacteroides sp. | reverse complement strand
GTGAGTGGAGGATCAGATGGACGCCAATGAGGAATCAACTTCTTCAGATATTCATACTTACTAGAAGAACCCGCTAGAAAACAGACAAATCCATTATAAAATCCATCATATCCGCTACATGCTGGAATATCATTGTTCCATGAGGCACACCATGGAATAACATGAATGTGATCCGAACGAATTCCCTTCTTTTCAAAATCGGCGCGAAAGGCTGCAGCGGAATCAGGGTCACGAAAGAGTAAGGCATCAAACGCATGTACATAGGAATCATAGGAATAAGACCATTGTTCCGGATTAATAAGAATCACATTAGTATGTCCCCATGGAATCGCACCAAAAATGGGTGTTTCCAAGTGAAATTGAATATCACAGTGACTAAGGGGTTCACGAATATCCACAATCTTTGCCTTTTGTATAGGCTGTCCAATAGAGTCCTGAGCCTTTTTTAGTAGTCGTTCAATGACAGTAACATCATCTGTCAGTCCAAAGGTATTCGTCCGATTATAGAGAATATTGACGGTAAGAGGTGCCATTTAATAAGATATGTTTCTTTATCTTTTAAGTTGTATGGATAGTAGATGGCAGAGGTACGAAATATAGGATATCTCGCATGGAAGGATCCGTGGGCGTGGATGGAGCCAATGAAGGGAAAACGATGGGATAATTTAATAAAACAAGAGAAACACAACTATCATACTCTATCTTCCCAGCGGTCCGTGGAACGAGTTGCCAAAGAAATGGAGAAGGAAATGGATGATGTATCACAATATACAAATATGCCTCCTATTACCGTCGGATATGGAAATATTGATCTAATCATGTATTCTGGATCAAGTTGTAAATGGAAATGGAAATGGGATAAGTATTATGAATACGCCTTTGATATGGATACACAAGGCGAATATGTATGGTATAGTCGAAATGTAGGAGATAATTCTTATTTATATGAGCACGCTTGTATTGACGCAACGGGTAAAGAACGATGGAGAAAAGGAGGCATCTCGCCACAAATGGCAGTGATAGGGAACCTCTACTATTATGTTAAAATGGCAGGAGCATTTAAAACGGTTGAATTACGTGTCTGTAATGCCTATACAGGAAAAGGAGATCGAATCCTTTATCGTGAAAAAGATAAGGGGCGAGACATTTATTTATGGAAGGCAGTTAATAAAACGCTGTATTTTAAATCAGCGGATCCTCAAAAAGAGGAACTGTATCGTGTGGAGGGATTAGAATTAGTCCCCCTCTATCCAAAATCGGTTATACAAATGCCACTAGGAAAATCCATAGAGGGGGATGATTGTGTACTTATCCGAAATTCGCATATGGAGAAATGGATTCCGATGGGTGATCCGATTACCACATGGCATTTTCCAAAAGAAGAAATACGATGGGCAAATCTCTATTCAGGTCATGTGATTACCATTCATGAGGGTGAACAATGCATATGGTATTGTGCCGCTCGCAAACGACCTGTACTCCTGTGCCGATTAAAAGTGGGTTCGATTACACCCAATAATTGGTCGACTTGGGAAAATATGTTGATTGAATCATTTATTGTGAATTGCCCAACGACAGAACCCTATCTATTTCATATCATCAATCATAAGATTCATAAAGATACCCAGATTCGTGTCGTAGATTGTCCCATTCGTTTTAAACCATTGGAAGTTCATAAATTACATACCCTGTCCAAGGATGGAACAAAAGTCCCTTATTTAATTGTGAAACAGAAAGGTGTTATACCAAAGGCACAATTTATTGTTGTATATGGTGCATATGGTACCGTTACACCCGTTGACTGGCCTTATGAATTATGGTATCCGCTATTATCCAGAAAATGGGCGGTTGTCTTTGCGTTGGTACGCGGCAGCGGTGATAGTAATGAATCATGGGCGGAACAAGCACGCCGAAATAATCGCCATGTGGTAGTCGATGATTTTGAAGCAGTCATTCGCCATTCACAACGTAAATTAGGACTCTGTCCTGATCAAACAGTGATTTATGGACGCTCCGCAGGCGGTCTTTCCATTGGTGCCATTGTATCACGCTTTCCACATGGTGAATTGGTAGGGGCTGCCTTTACAGAAGTACCCTATGTCGATGTGCTTCGTACAAGCTCTAATCCTAAATTACCCCTTACGGTAGGAGAGTTTAAAGAATTTGGTAATCCAAAGGAGCATATTTTAAACTTCAAGGCGTTATTATCGATATCACCCATTAATACATTACCAAGTGACGGGGCGCCTGGTGTATTTGTTCTATCACGTGTTGGTTTATTGGACAAGCAGGTATTTGCATATGAGTCCTTTAAATGGATACAAAGGCTACGGGGAGCACATACTCCGGATGAAAGTCGTCCATCCCACCCTAATGGAAAGTATGTGACGATAGAAAGGAATGAGGCACATCAATATGGATATACTACCTTTTCAAAATGTCGTGCTCGTGATTTAGCGATTATAAATGCGTGGGTGGATGGTACATTACGGGTGGAATAAATTGCAGACGACTACTTTTTGAATCATTTTGAATTCAGATAGAACTACGGGCATTCAATGAAATCACTTCCAAGTTGCGTAAAAAAAATATGATCATCTAATATAGAAGATCATGACTAACGGAAATGCATCAAATGGAGCACCAAAGCCACCTATGCCAGCTATGACAATGGGTGGCAATAGCCGCCGCAACTCGCGCAGCCGTCGCAACGCGCGTCGCAACTCGCGTAGCCGCCGCAACGTTATTTCACGCCGCCGCAACAATAAGAGCCGTCGCAACTCGCGCAGCCGTCGCAACTCGCGTCGTCAGTCTCAGGGCGGCAAGCGTCGTCGTCACCGTCGCCGATCGTGCCGCAAGTAAATTAGGCATGAAATTGAATAAGACATAATTCTGTCTTTTCTTTTTTATCCTTTTTATTCTTTCGTTTAGATGTTTGTATAGCACCAGGTAACCATTGTTGTATATATATATTTCTATGTAGTTCATGACCTCCATAGATACGTATTCCCTCTCTATGTTTCGCTGTTCCATATCCTTTGGAAGAGACTAAATGATATCGATCCTCGCATTCAGGATGTGCCAGACAATACTCCTGAATCCATCGATCATGTTCCACTTTCGCAAGAATGGACGCTGCTGCAATCGCCATGTATTGATTGTCTCCTTCCACAATGACTTCTTGAATACCCTTCCAGCCATCGATCGCCAATGTACCGTCAATGAGAAGGCGACATGCTGAATGATCGGGAAGAGGAAGGGATAGAACAGCCCTACGAAAGGCTTCACGATTTGCCCATTGAATTCCATGTTCATTGATTTCAGCGGCGGTCACGATACCCACTGTAGACAATGGAATCAGTTCTTTGATTTGTTTTGCCATTTTCTCACGTTTATTAGGGCTTATTTTCTTAGAATCACGTAATGTATGAAAGAGTCTTTTTTGATCATCTGTCCATTCCGTTTCAGGTAAAATGACTGCCCCCGCCATGATGGGTCCCCAGAAGGAACCTCGCCCGGCTTCATCGATTCCGATTTCTGTTCGATTGTCTTGGGCAAATCGAGTTTGTAATGTCATTGTTCTATTCATCTTATGTACATGATAGACAATCAAATTTTAAAATTCATATAATAGGAAGTAGAGATGCTACGATATAGTATATTTACGCTAGTTATTATATTAATTGTTACAATTGTCTTATCGTATTCGTATAATGAAGAAGCATTTACAGATATTACTGCTACCTCTGCAATGTCAGGAGCAGGAGCAACAGGAGCAGGAGCAGGAGCAACAGGAGCAACAGGAGCAGGAACAGGCACAGGAGCAACAGGAGCAGGAACAGGAACAGGCACAGGGGCAGGAGCAGCAAGAGGAGTAGGAACAGGCACAGGAGCAGGGGCAGGAACAGGAGTAGGAGCAGGAGAAATAGCGGCTGCGGTTGCTGCGGCTACTGCAGCAGGAACTATTCTAGATACAGAACTCGCTACTGCTGCACCAACAAAACGTCAGATTCCTCGTAGTGATCACAGTATTGGCACTGTAAATACCAAATTACCATCACAAAGTTTCAAAGAAACCAACACCCATAATGTGATTTCGAAAAAAGATAAAATGATCGTGAGAAGAGAATTCAGTGGTTCTCATTTGAGAGTATTTGCTTCAATGCCATCATTATCTGATAATGAACAACTAACATTTTGGATTATTAGTGGAAATAACGGCAATTCTTCTTCACGCCTCATTTGGAAACCTGTATTTGTAACAAATGATTCTACTTTTCTATCTGCAGAAGTTCCTGAAGAAAATTATAGAGATTATATTGGAAAAACTGTATATCTTGTTTCAAGAACAGGACAATCTTCAGATGATGCAGATGGTACATTTATTGTCCCTGACCCTGACCCTAATCCTAAACCAGCGGTTGTCAATCCTGAGGTGACATTGTCCGATACAGGGTATGATGCGATGAAACTCAACAAACAGAGCAATATGTTAAATGATATCCAGAAAATTGTTCATAATGAAATGTTGTTGCATCGAGCAACTGATGTCAGTGTGAAAAATCCAGCATCTAAGAAAAAGAAGGCGAATAACAATGCTTCATGTGTACAGAATAAGATGGAAATACAGAATGAGATGGGAACACAAGATATGTCAAAATATATTAAAAAGGATGAAATTCCATGCTGGGGCTGCTCTCTTGATTATTAAATCATTTTAAAATGTCCGGTTTTTATGATGATATCATTCATAATAAAAAGCGACAACTACGTAGTAGAGATAATGAATGTACGATATGGTATATTACTTATACTTATTATCGTATTAATTCTATTTTATCGTATTAATCAAGAAGGGTTTGTAGTAGCAACTACAGGAACAGCAACTACAGGAACAGCAACTACAGCAACTACAGCAACAGGAGGAACTGCAACTACAGGAACTACAGGAACAGGAACTACAGGAACAGGAACTACAGGAACAGGAACTACAGCAACTACAGGAACTACAGGAACAGGAACTACAGCAACTACAGGAACAGCAACTACAGGAA
>CAZYEM010000007.1:19030-32535 GCA_964646395.1 uncultured Bacteroides sp. | reverse complement strand
CAGGAACTACAGGAACAGGAACTACAGGAACAGGAACTACAGCAACTACAGGAACAGCAACTACAGGAACAGCAACTACAGGAACAGGAACTACAGGAACAGGAACTACAGGAACAGGAACTACAGGAACAGGAACTACAGCAACTACAGGAACAGCAACTACAGGAACAGCAACTACAGGAACAGCAGGAACTACAGGAACAGCAGGAACAGCAGGAACAGCAACAACCGCAGAAATAGCCGCGGCAAACGCAGAAAGACTACGACAAGATGCACTATCACAAGAAGCAAGAGATGCCGCTGCAGTAGCACCCCGCGCATG
Source organism: uncultured Bacteroides sp. (assembly GCA_964646395.1). Lineage (GTDB taxonomy): Bacteria > Bacteroidota > Bacteroidia > Bacteroidales > JACABE01 > JACABE01. The sequence continues at coordinate 32,213 of CAZYEM010000007.1, read as the reverse complement.
TGTCTCCAAAGAGACAGCAGAACCTACCTTTTTATGTCAAGCAAAGGAATATCTTTCATCATTGATACCTGGATTTAATAATACAAGCAATTATAAATATACATGCTGTCCTGTGAAAGATGGCAGTCAAGGACCACGAGGTACAAAAGGTCTAACAGGCATAAAAGGTGAACCTGGTCCTATGGGAGAGAAAGGACTGGTTGGCGAGATAGGAGATAGTAAAATAGGACCGGCTGGAATAGTTGGACCAGTTGGACCAGTAGGAAAGATGGGACTCAGAGGAGTGGACGAAGATATTACAGAAGTAGGACCTATGGGACCTGAAGGCGATGCAGGACCTGAAGGTGATGTGGGACCGGCAGGACCACCTGGACCCGATGGACTGGCTGAAAAGAATGAACCTGTTGTGATTGCCGCTCCCAATGATATAGATGATCGTGCCATGAATTTGAGGACGATACAACAAAATATTAGGAACTTTCTGTCATCTAAAAATATGGGAGTTGCTACATCTAGTCAAAGTCCATCTCTCGCACAAGGTGGTGAATATAAACAATCTGTTAGTTCGTTATAAATATCATATCCGGTTTATTTGCTTTTATGTTGTGATATAAAAGTAAATAATATTACAATATATAGTAGATACATATAATGAGTTATACTGTACAAGATTTTGTTCCACGTGGATCGATGTCATATGCGACGGATAATTATATGGGAGATAATAATTCTACATTAGATCAATGTTATTTTATATGTGATAGACTGAAAACCCTGAGCCAGAACCCCAAACCCTGTATTGGATTTGCTAGAGGTAAGCAGGATGCGGATAATGCTATTACAGCGTGTCATTATTTTGCTACTTTTGATGGTGTAGTAAGTAATGATCCTAAAATGAAGACATATGTTAAAAATGACCCAGGCTTTCTTGATAGATACACCGTATCTGAAGTGAATAGACTAAAAAATGAAGCGATTAGACAAAGAGATACAGCAATTAGAGAAAGAGATGACGCGAATAGGGCAAGAGTCGCCTGGGAGAGTGCTGCCCTCAAATCAAGAGATCCAAGAGTCACATGGCAGACTGCAGCAGAAACTGCCAACACAGCTGCAGCCAATGCAGAATCTGCAAGAGCCTCCTGGGAGCGTGCTGCCCTCAAATCAACAGATCCAAGAGTCACATGGCAGAGTGTTGCAGAAACTGCCATTTTAGAAAAAGCTGAAGAGATTCGACTAAAAGAAGCGGCAGTAGCCAGTGAGGCATTATACAAAGAACAAAAAGCGGAAGCAGACAGACAGAAAACAGCCGCAATTAGCGCAGCAGCAGCAGCGGCAACTCGTGCTACAACTGCAGTTAACGAAGCAAATGAGAGGATTCGCCTAGCAAACGAGGCAAACACCGCGGCAATACGTGCTGCAGAAACAGAAAGAGATAATGCACGTAGAGGACAAACAGCCGCACAAACAGCAGAACAGGATGCTATTATTGCAAAAGACGATGCAGTTAGTAAAAAGGCGATAGCGGACAGAGCAGCAACGGAGGCAAATACAGCGAGATTGGCGGAAAAAGCAGCAAAAGAAGCAGCACTTTTGGAAAAGGGAACGGCAGAAGACGCTGCCCGTGCAGCAGAAATAGCAAGAAAGGCAGCAGTTGCTGCAAAAGAAGCAGCACAAAGAGCGACATTGGCGGAATCACTAGCAAAAGCTGATGCACTTGCGGGAAAGGGGACAGCAGAAGCAGCTTCCCGCGCATCAGAAGCATCAAGATTGGCGGAAGAAAGAGCAAGATTGGCTGCAGAAGCAGCAAGAGACGCGGCACTTGCGGAAAAGAGGACAGCAGAAGCAGCTGCCCGCGCAGCAGAAACAGCAAGAAAGACAGCAGTTGATGCAAAAGAAGCAGCAGAAGCAGCAAGAGACGCGGCAGAAGTAGCAAGAAAGACGGCAGTTGATGCAAAAGACGCGGCAGAAGCAGCAAGAGACGCAGCTCTTACGGGAAAAGGGGCGGCAGAAAGAGCAAAAGATGCAGCAGAAAAAGCGAGAGATGAGGCAATTGCAGCGAGAGCAGTCGCTGAAAAAGCAATTGCTGACAAAATCGCCGCTGAGAAAGAAGCCGCCAAGAAGGCAGCAACCGAAGCATGGATTAAAGCAGCGCGCCCTGGATGTCGTAATTTAGTAACAACATCCTCCACTATACTTGACTCATTTATGTTAAATCATAATATCAAATGTAACGACGATGAATATATTTCAGGGTATCGACAAGTCAATGATATTTATAATTATACCTGTTGTAGAGTTCCTATTGGAAATCTAGGTGTAAAGGGGCTTCCAGGATTTGATGGAGACAAGGGCGAACGAGGAGTAAAGGGCAATCCAGGGTACGATGGAGACAGAGGACCAGAGGGAAAAATAGGTCCTGCAGGTCCAAGAGGAATACAAGGTCCAAAAGGTCCAGTGGGACCAGTAGGACAACCAGGAAGTGGAGGTCATATTCTACAAGTGGCTGGACCAGTGGGACCCATGGGACCTGATGGACCAGCGGGACCGATGGGACCAAAAGGAATTCGAGGTAAGATGGGTCCACAGAGAATATTTAATAACGCTAATGAAGATGATGTACTATCATTACTTGATATGCAAGATCGTATCCGTGACACAGTGTATTCTAATCACAAACACAATGCTAATAAGAATGAACATAGTCAAAGTCTGATGCAAGGTAAATCATTTCAATTTACTCATCGATTCTGATACAGTGATATCCGGTTTATTTGCTTTTATGTTGTGATATAAAAGCAAATAATATTACAATATATAGTAGATACGTATAATGAGTTATACTTTACAGGATTTTTCTATGTTTAATTTGGATGGTGCACAACGCACTAGTAGGGGCTATAGTGTTTACACTACAGTTGCTAATTGTATGAACTCATGTAATATGGAGTCTGATTGTGTTGGATTTTCTAGATTAAAGAGTGATCACCCAAGTTCAGATAGGAGGTGTTTATTTTATAGTTCTTTTCCTTCAAGATCTGTGACCGTATCGCATCCGAATGTGAATATGTATGTTAAAAATGATCCATGCTTTCTTGACAGATATAAAAAAACTGAGGCAGAAAATGAAAGAAACAGAGCATATGGTGAAATAGCAACGATAAACAACGAAAAAAACACTATAATTGGACAAAGAGACAACGCAATTCGTGAAAGAGATATGTTTAAACAAGCTAACACCGAGTGCGATGATGCAAGATTCGTGCTATATAATGACAAAGAGGCATTGCGTAAAGAATATGTGAAAGAAAATGAAGAAAGACTCAAATTTGAGAATGCTGCAAGAGATGCCAATACAGCAAAAGAGACAGCAATTCTCAATGCAAAAGAAGCGAGTAGACTACAAGCGAAAGCCGAAGCCGATGCAAAATTATCCGATGAACAGAAAAAGCAAGCAGACAAAGATAAAAAAACAGCAGATGCAGCTGCAACAAAAGCGGGAGTGGATGCTGCAGCGGCGATTAAAGATGCTAACGAGAAGATCGAAAAAGCAAACAAGGCAGCAAAGAAGGCAAAAGAAGATGCTGAAACAGAAAGAGATAATGCACTTAGAGGACAAGGGTTTGCAGAAACAGCAAGATTGGCGGCAGTTAATGCAAAAGAAGCGGCACTTGCGGAAAAGAGGACAGCAGAAGACGCTGCCCGTGCAGCAGAAGTAACAAGACTGGCAGCAGTTGCTGCAAAAGACGCGGCAGAAAGAGCAAAAAATGATGCGCTTTCAGGAAAGGGGACTGCAGAAGCAGCTGCCCGCGCAGCAGAAACAGCAAGATTGGCGGCAGTTAATGCAAAAGCTGATGCACTTACAGAAAAGAGGGCGGCAGAAGCTGCAAGAGACGCTGCAGAAGCAGCGAAAGCCGCTGCAAATGCAGAAAGAGATGCAGCTCTTACGGGAAAGGGGGCGGCAGAAGCTGCAAAAGACGCAGCAGAAAAAGCGAGAGATGAAGCAATTGCAGCGAGAGCAGTCGCTGAAAAAGCAATTGCTGACAAAATCGCCGCTGAGAAAGAAGCCGCCAAGAAGGCAGCAACCGAAGCATGGATTAAAGCAGCGCGCCCTGGATGTCGTAATTTAGTAACAACATCCTCCACTATACTTGACTCATTTATGTTAAATCATAATATCAAATGTAACGACGATGAATATATTTCAGGGTATCGACAAGTCAATGATATTTATAATTATACCTGTTGTAGAGTTCCTATTGGAAATCTAGGTGTAAAGGGGCTTCCAGGATTTGATGGAGACAAGGGCGAACGAGGAGTAAAGGGCAATCCAGGGTACGATGGAGACAGAGGACCAGAGGGAAAAATAGGTCCTGCAGGTCCAAGAGGAATACAAGGTCCAAAAGGTCCAGTGGGACCAGTAGGACAACCAGGAAGTGGAGGTCATATTCTACAAGTGGCTGGACCAGTGGGACCCATGGGACCTGATGGACCAGCGGGACCGATGGGACCAAAAGGAATTCGAGGTAAGATGGGTCCACAGAGAATATTTAATAACGCTAATGAAGATGATGTACTATCATTACTTGATATGCAAGATCGTATCCGTGACACAGTGTATTCTAATCACAAACACAATGCTAATAAGAATGAACATAGTCAAAGTCTGATGCAAGGTAAATCATTTCAATTTACTCATCGATTCTGATACAGTGATATCCGGTTTATGATTTATTAAAATGACTAAATAGTAGGAATGTTGAGAATATTCATATATGGTATCATCATACTTATTATATTGTTATATAGTTATAAATATAAAGAAGGATTTGTTGCTATATGTACAAAAAAAGTAACGACACCCGCAGCAACGTTTAATTCTCATTCATTTACATGTGCGGAGAATGAGTATCTTTCTCAAATACAACGAAAAAATGTGGAAAATGCTGTAAATGGCAATGATAAACAATATACCTATACATGCTGTATGGATCCAGACATGGATGGAAAGATCGGTCCTTCAGGAGATGCTGGCGCGATAGGTCCAGCAGGAGATATAGGTCCACCAGGAGATAAAGGAAAGCAAGGAGAAAAAGGAATTACAGGACCCATCGGTCCAGCAGGTCCAGAGGGTCCAATCGGTCCAGAAGGTGATCAAGGACCGAGAGGTCCCTCAGGACCTGACGAAATTTCTGGAAAGACAACACCGATGAAGCCCATTCGCGGACCAAAAGGTCCACGAGGCAATAGAGGTATTCGAGGTGCGGAGGGACCACAAGGTGAGGTAGGACCTGACTATGAACCTCCTACACCAGATGAATCAAAATTACAAGAAATACAACATCGTATTGCGGATTCTGTATTATTCAATAAAAATAAACGAGCTATGGAACTTGCAAATCAAGATATCGAAGAGGAAGAGGAAGAGGAAGAAGATACTCCAGCGTGTGCACAAGGAAAAGAGTTTTGCCAATCTACCTATAAAAAGAGTAATACATGCTCATAATTCTATGTGTACTATCATATATAATACAATATATTCGTTCTAGATACTATTTTATGTTATCTAAAACAAATTGATAAATAATGAAATAAAAGATAAGATAAGAAAGTAGGATGTTTGCCTTCTTATTATTACTTTTTGTTTTACTTGTGATCTACTCTTTCACAACGGCAACGAAAGAGGGGTTTAATCCAATGAATACATCACCATCACATGTCGTCAATATACCAGTCAATAAGATCCCTTCTATGTTACCTTCTCCTCCGGCTTCTATGTCTGCAGAGGTATCGAATACGGTATCAACGTCTGCCCAGAATGGGTCTATTTTTAACAATTTATCCGTCGAGCCCTCAACACTGCCTGGTCAGCTTCCACATGCTCCCTATCAACAGATTGCGGTAGCATCACCTTTACCTTACCAGGATACGACACTCATTAAGGCGAATCGGCAGCAATTGATTAATCTTCTGGAGCTTCTCAAGGGATTTCTCGCTTTTGAGGCACAGGAGATTGCGGAACGATCTGACCCTACGATTCAATTACCGTTACAAACGGCGCGTAGTGATTTCCATACCTTGCAGAGTGAAGTGGAGGTTCTGAATCGTAATCCAGGAATCCAGTCCACAATTACCTTGTCGCATTTGAATGAGATTTCGTCGAATGTAGCATTTCTACAACGTGAAGTGCGATTAATTGGAACAGCTGGTCCGATTCAGGGTCCCATTTATCAATTTACAAAACCAGTGGAGGGATTTACTGCATCGCAAGCTGCTACTGCATCGCAAGCTGCTACTGCTGCGGCACAAACAGCATCGCAAACAGCATCGCAAGCAGCATCGCAAACAGCATCGCAAACAGCATCGCAAGCAGCATCCACCGCGGCAAACCCTGATATGTATGAAAGGTCTGCCAAACGAAACGCTGAAAAGAGAGAACAGGCAGAAGCACGACGTAAAGCAACGGTTAGAGTAGTATCCCAATCAAATAATGGTGTATCTGAATCCGATTTGAATGCAGAGTTCGAAGCACAACGAGCAAAAGCTGGCATGTCTCGTGAAACAAGACAAGCAAGACAAGCAGGACAAATAATACAATCAACACAAACAAGACAATCAAGACAATCAAGACAGATAACTCCACCATTATCAGGTCTTGCTGCTGCGAATGATGCAGCACCGAGCGTTGTTCCAGGTAGATCCGCACAGTCAACGCCAGCCACAGTACAGAGAGATATACCACAGAGAGATACACCACAGAGAGATACACCAACGCGTAATAGTGATGATTACGATGATGATAATGGTGGTAGAGCAACTGTACAGGATTTGAAAGAGTTTATTGTACGTCTTACAGTTGAATCCATAAAATTATCAAAAAGTGGTACAACAGACCCTATCATGAAAGCTCGTGAGGTGAATCTTGCTGAAATAAAATCCGATATGCAAACACTTCTTGATAAAATCGGAAAAGGAATCATTCTCGAATCTGAGATTCCTGTAACAAAAGCAGAATTAGAAAATGCTCTACGTGTATCAGCAAAACCAAGTGAACCATTGCCTCAATTGATTAAGGCGACGGGACTTCCTCCAGGTCTTGCAAATTTGTTACCATCCAACATGCAGAATGATCCAGAAACAACACGTGAAATCAATTACTTAATAGATAAATACATGGATACCATTGTGAATGGTGTCAGTGCCTCTTTTGAAGTGAAATACACGTCACCCTTCGAAGCCATGAAAGGATATGGTGCGATGATGCAGCCCTCTATGACGCAGCCCTCTACCATTGATATAACAGGATTTCCATCGATGTCCGATTTAGATAATATTTCCAATGCGAAGTTTACTCCGATGGATTCAGGAATGCCAGTCACCGATCAGATGGCACCGACACCATCCGATGCAGGTCGTGGACCCTCCCATTTTGATTGGAAGGTGCGCTCAAAACAGATTGAACAGCAAGTGAAGAAGCGGGGACTTAAGCCATCTGATTATGGAATCATGCCACCTCAAACAAAAGTGTCCGAAGGTTTTTCATGGAAGGGATATGCGCGTATGATGTGCACACGTTTACAGGCAGATATGGACCCAAGTCTAGCTGTAACATGTGGATGTCCACCACTGGATTGGTCAGGATGGCGGATTGCAAAATAAAAACCATAAATAGTATTTGAACCATGGGTACCGAATATGTGGTAGAATCGGAAGTCATTATGCGTGCGGTCGATCATCCCTTTCATGAACGACAAGTACTCGGTACCTTTCCATCGGAAGAGAGTGCGTATGTCTTTATTCAAAAATACATCATGGATACCAAAGATTTGCACACCTATTTTGCGAGATATTACATTTGTCCGAAAGCAGAATATGCCGAACGAATTCGTAATGGAAAAATGGTCGCAATGAATATCGTGTTAGGACAATTTGAGGATATTATTTTCGTTCGTGAAACATCATAAGCAAATCATTCCATATTTATTACCATTTAAAAAGTAGGTGACCAACAGAATGACAAGTTCATTAATTCATATAGCAGGAATTTTTGTGATCGGTCTCGCCATTGGACTCTTTTGCTCAAAATGGTTACAGCAAGAAAACTTTGAAAACTACGATGGTGCTTGTGGTAACTGTGGCGTTCCCTCTCCATGCGGCTGCCCTAAACCTAAACCTCATCCAGCACATCCGGCATGCCCTGAATGTAAGCAGCCAAACATGAGTAAATATGTGCTAAAGAGCTCTATTCCACCATGCCCCGCTTTACCCGATATGAGTAATTATATCCTAAAGAGCGAATGCCCTCCCGTCCCCGATTTGAGCAATTATGTCTTAAAAACATCCATTCCGAAGCAGAATCCAGTGATTTTAGACTGCTCCAAGTGCCAGAAGGCGAAAGGAGACTGTCCACCCTGCCCGCGGGCACGCTGCCCTGAGGTGAAATGCCCTGAGCCGACGAAGTGTCCCTCTTGCGCCCCATGTCCACGTACAAAGTGCCCTCCGGCTGTTGTGAAATGTAAGGCAGAAACACAGCCCCAAAATGATTCACTCGTACGTCCCTATTTGGCACCTTTGAACGTTGATTTTTTTGGCTAATTATAAATAGCAGTATATTACTATATGATATCAAAATACCTATGATATGATATATTAATCTTGGAAAATGATAGAGAAATGGACACACGATTTTGGGGTCCATCAGGATGGAAATTACTCCATCTCGTGTCCTTTGATTATACTTATTCGGCATCCAATGCTATCACCTATGCGCAATTTTTTGAAACTATCCCCTATATTCTACCCTGTAAATTTTGTCGAACATCACTCACCGATTATTATCGCGAGCACCCCTTTGAAATCGATAAAATGGGACTCATACCTACCTTAGATCTCAAAAAATGGCTCTATACGATTCACAATTGTGTCAATCATAAATTGCGTAGTCAAGGAATGTATCCTCATACGAACCCGTCCTTTGACTATGTTACAAAATTATATGAGCAAATGCTACGATGTCCATGGGAGCAGCAAATGGTACAGTTGTGGGATTTTCTATTTGCGGTAGGATATCATCATCCGAAGGAAACTTCACGTCATTCCTTACCGATGCCGAATTGTCCTAAGGAAGTCTATCACTGTAAAAAACATTGTGAACGAAATAAATGGAATGTACTTCCTATGAAATGGAGAATGTATTGGTTTAGACGTTTTTGGGTCTTTCTTCCGGCTGTATTGCCTCGTCCTATGGCATCTCATTGGGAAAAGGCGGAAAAGCAAAATCCGCCTACTCTTATGTGTCGCAAGACAACGATGAATTGGCTATGGAGAATGCGATGTAGTATGGATGCTACGTTTAAGGATCCATATACTTCTATTTGTAAGAAGATAGCGGGTTATTCCAGTGATTGTGGACATAAAAAGAGTGCCGTCACCTGTCGTCGCATTTCTAAGAAAAAGCGTGTGACTAGAAAATCCGTACATAACTGATAGAGAAAGTAGGATGGAAGAAATCTTTCACAAATTCATTATTTATGCCGCCGTTATTATTCTGGCGTGCTTCCTCACTCTATTTACCTTTGATACCTGGCAAACGGTTCTGATGGTGACACTTCTTCTCATCATTGTGAATTATCTCATTATTTTATCGATGGACAGATTAACGACGTTGGATTATTATACGGTGAGTGAAGGATTTATAACGGATGCAGCCGCGTCCACAACACAATATCAATGGCTAGGAAATGATGAATTATTTGACGATTTCTATGGATCGGTTTTTACGAAGTTGACACAGAATGAGAATTTGATTCAGGCAGAAGCTGCCATTTGTATGGAGGAATTTACAAGACATCAGCCAAAAAATCAATTGATGATTTTGGATGCGGGATGTGGAATTGGTATTGCGACATGTGCCTTTGCGAATTTGGGTGCAGGGCATAGTGTGGGAATTGATAAGAGCACTGCGATGATTCGTTATGCGAAAGGCATCACACTGCCAAGTACTACATTGACGGATTTACAGAAACAGGATGTCGAGTTTAGGACAGCAGATCTCATTGGACCAGGCGCAGCAGCCGCTGCCGAATTCTCCAGCGCTTGTCTCCTGTATTTTACGATTTACTATTTCCAGGATTTGGACAATTTATTCCGTAATTTGGCGCTATGGGTCAAACCAGGAGGTTGTTTGGCAGTCGAAGTCGTCAATAAATATAAATTTGTACCTGTTCTTGACTGCGCGAATCCATGGGTAGGAATTTCACCACAAAATTATTCAAAGGAGAGAATTACTACATCGAAAGCTGTCTTTGATAAGTTTGATTATGAAGCCGTATTTGAATTGAATGATCCACATGCGGAATTTCGTGAAACCTTTCGTTTTAAGGATGGATCGGTTCGTCGCCAAAAACACACCATGGTCATGCCGAGCATGGCGGATATTATTAAGAAGGCGGTAAAGAATGGATGGACATATACCAAGTATGTGGATATGACTCCTCTTTCTTTTCAATATGGATTCCTACTCTTTTTTACGCGAAATTCGGAATGAGAATTAGGAGAAAGTCATGATTACTATTCATAGTAAATAATTATGAATAGTAAAGATAGGTCAGATACATGTCAGACGTACCATTATTTGATGTCTTTCAAAAAGGACTAATACGGGGTAGCGAGAAACTTCCTTTTGATCCCATTAAATCATACGCTTATGTGGAGCATCCTACAGAAGGATGGCGTGTCTATTTACGTTCCTGTATTTTTCTTCATCCCACCTCGGAGCCTTTTGAAAATCGCCATTTTTTAGTGGTAAAAGATAGAAAGAAACGCGCTACCTCAGCTGCCTGGGAGCCACCGAAAGGGCAAATGGAAGGAAAAGATATGAAAGGAACACGCAAAAGCATACATGAATTATTAAAAGAGAATGTGTTGAGGGAAACGGAAGAGGAATCTCATATTACTGATGTTAGGAAAGTACAGCACACAGGGCTCGTCTTTCAATCCCAGGAAAATGATTATGAACCTGGTACCTATTTTCAATATCACTTATTTCAAGGATTTATTACACCTGAACAAGTTAAACAATCTTTTGACGTGTTTGAATGGATTAAAGAGCATCCTGCTGGATTTGAGAGATGGAAGCGTGATCGAAAAGAGAAAAATGCAGTCGCATGGTTTCATCCACGAACGACACGATTGAATCCGAGATGGTGTCCTGATATTGCGGCGTTATACATTCGGCATGTGAAGGGTCCCGTGCTCCGTTAAAACGAAGCAGTATATTCTGTCTTTTCAGACAGAAGGATCCCGTTTACATTATGTTGTCTGTCTGCGAGAGCCACATCCACAAATCAAATAGAGTAAGTGATTCCAGATATGATACATGGAATAGGATAGACCGCCATAACGGTATTGATTAAATTCGTGAATGGATTCGTAATAAGAAAATGCGGTACGTGTATGTTGTGTTTTTTCTATTTGCTCTTCCATAAGCGGTTCTTCAGACATCAATGAGTGTCGATATTCCATGCTCTATTTATCTAAAAAGAGTTTATACTCTATTTATCTTCATGTCCATATGTACGACTGGGATAATAGGCACTTAATTTTTCATAGCAATAAATATTTTTATTTGGATAAGTTGTAATGACATCTGAAGCAAATATGGTATCATCACGACCATGATAGTCTTCTGTTTCTCGGAAGGAAATATCATGTAATACGCTACGTAGAACAGATACATGACCACACGTAACAAAACCTGAGGCACCTTGTATTTCATGGTTCATTTCTGTAGAGCCGGTTGGAGAACGATATAATCTATTTATTGTGAAATGATAGGTAAAAATAGGAGAAAATGACACTGATTGTTGATCTGCGAATGGTATTTTTTCATAATGATATGTATTATGCATAAAGATACAAATATCATATTTGGTAAAGGAATCCAAAATGATTTCCATACGTTGTGGATGCATAATATCATCCGCATCCATAAATGAAACGATATCCGTTGTCAACATGGACGCTGCATAATTACGATTTTGAGCACAGTTTTTCTTTTCAGAATGAGTGTAAATAGAGAGAGGAAATGAATAGGATTCGGAAGAATATGGCATTTCATGTGGTTCGGTAGAGGAGCAACTTACCACTACCATATCGGGCTTTCTCGTCTGCGCCTCAATGGATGCAAATAGGCGTTTCAAATGCGGAATATGACCTTTATAGGCACATATAACAAGACCAATTGTTTTAGAACTCATTTATTTATAGATAAATATCTAGATAAGGTATTTAAGTAGACAACACACAATACCATAGAATGGTTTTTTGGTTTTCTTCCTTCAATATCTCTACTACAAAATCATTTGAACCCTTTCTTATGGAGAAGGATTCGATACCTTCTCCTACTGGTGTTGACGCCATACTTGTAACTAGTCCAACCTCTTTGTCGATTCTAACAGAAATAAGGGAATATTTACGAAACTATTTTGGGAATCCACCGCATACGCCAGTACTTGATATTCCTGAATCGCATCTTCTGGGTCCCATGGATTATTTCTTACTGGCTCATGAAAAAGAGCGATTGGTCGGAACCATACGTTATCGATATGTGGGTAAATTCATGGCGGACAGTTCTCATCAGTCGATTTATCGTGTGGATGCGTTCTGTATTCATCCTGATTGGCGAAAAAGAGGAGTGGGTGATTATCTATTGACAGAGCTTCAACGCTATGTGACAGCAAATGGACGCCCTTATTCCATGTTTTTAAAAGAAGGTTACTATTTACCCATTATGTATAATCCGATTTATTCAGGAGAATATGTGTTTCGTCGCTTACCTATTCAACAAACATCCCCTCATGTTCGTACGATATCGGCAGAACAAGCCTATCGCTTCATCGATATCTATCATCGTATTTATCCACAAGTGTGTATTATTCGTAATGATACAGGGCTTGGTCAGCAGTGGAGATTGTATAAGAAAGGATATCATATCATTCTGGCGTGTTTTCAGGATACACATCAGTGGATGGATAAGTATCGTATGGGATGGTGTACTGCGTGGTTAGAAAGTTCAGTGGTGACAGAGGAGATACGAGAAGAAGCGGCGATTGCACTGACGAATACGTTGCCTTCATTTGATTATGTATGGATGAACAAACGATGGACGGGAAATAACGGGACATGG